>NZ_JOPI01000016.1:0-153572 GCF_002153695.1 Acetobacter sp. DsW_059 | reverse complement strand
TAAATAATTAATATTATATATAATTTTAAAAATAACATATTGAAATAAAATAAAAAATTATATTTTATAAAGTATTTATAGGTTTGTGTGGCATGTAAGGGATATAATGACAGATCTTTTTGACGGGCATTATGTCGGGGCTTCCCGACCTCTTGGTCTGCCGGGTGATTGTGTTAGCACTGCTACGTATGGAGGCGCGGATAACTGTTATCGTTATACACTCCGGCGTGTATGGGATGAAACTTTGCCGTCGGTTATGTGGCTTATGATGAACCCGTCTGTTGCGACTGAATATGGCGATGACAGAACTGTTGCAAAATGCCAGCGTTATGCCCGGGCATGGGGGTACGGTTCCGTCCTTATCGGGAATAGTTTTGCTTACCGCTGTACAGATCAGATGCGTCTGGCTGAAGTGTCAGACCCTGTAGGCCCCCGGAATGATACTGAATTGCTCAGCATGGCGTCTGAGGCAGATAAAGTGATAGCGGCTTATGGCTCTCCCAGAATTAAGGCGTTACTGGCGCGCGGACCTGATGTCGTGCGTCTTTTCCAGTCTCATAATATACCGGTTTATGCACTGAAGGTTGGTCAAAACGGGCGACCCTGCCACCCTTTATATTTATCCGGTGATCTGTTGCCGTTTCAGTTGTCTGACCAGCTGTAGCCGGGTCACAGGTTGCGTTATGTTAATCTTTTATAATAAAGATTTTTTTCGTTAATTTTGGTGCCATGAAGATGTCGCAAAAACAAGAGAGAGTATCTCTTCCATATGAGGGGAACCGGATGACCAGCATATCAGATAAGAAAAATTTTCTTCAGGATGGCCGTGCCGGGGATAACAGGTTTGCTGCCATGCTCGATCGGCTTGGCGAGGTTGCCGTTCGTACCGGGCTAAATATTAAACCAGGGCAGCAGCTGATCATCACCGCGCCGCTTGAGAGTGCTCCTCTGGTGCGTCGCATTACCGAGCATGCTTACAAAGCAGGTTCATCTCTGGTCACCACATTTTATTCAGATGATGAAGCAACCCTGGCGCGCTATCGCTATGGGCATGACGAGACGTTCGATACAGCTGCGGGCTGGCTGGCGCATGGTATGACAGAGGGCTTTCGTGAAGGTGCGGCCCGTCTGGCTATCACAGGCTCTGATCCCGTTTTGCTCGCTGACCAGGACCCTTCCCGTATTTCCCGTGCAGCCCGTGCGGCTTCTGTGGTGAACCGGCCTGCAATGAAAATTATCACCAGTTTTGATGTGAACTGGACAATTGTTGCCGCCTCTACAGTCGCCTGGGCACGTCAGGTCTTTCCGTTTCTGCAGGATGATGAGGCTGTCAGTGAGTTATGGCAGGCTATTTTTAAGGCCTCGCGTATTACAGGAGGGGATCCGGTAGCAGAGTGGGCGGCTCATAATACACAGTTGCATAAACGGGCAGCTTTCCTGAACGATGCGCGTTATGAGGCTTTGCATTTTACCGGGCCAGGTACTGACCTGACCGTTGGGCTGGCAGATGGACACCACTGGGCTGGTGGAGCAGAAAAAGCCGGTAATGGTGTGATCTGCAATCCCAACCTTCCGACAGAGGAGGTGTTTACAACGCCTCACCGTCTTAAAGTTGAAGGGCACGTTGTCAGCAGTAAACCGCTTTTTCATCAGGGTTCGCTGATTGATGGCATTTCTGTTCGCTTTGAAGGCGGCAAAATTACTGAAATGCATGCTGTTAAAGGGCAGGATGTGCTGGCCCGTATTCTCGATACAGATGAAGGTGCCCGCAGGCTGGGGGAGGTCGCTCTGGTTCCTCATTCCTCCCCTATTTCTCAAAGCGGTGTCTTATTTAAGAATACATTGTTTGACGAAAATGCAGCCAGTCACATTGCCCTTGGGCAGGCGTATTCTAAATGTATGCGTGATGCTGAAGGGCTTGATGATACAGCTCTTGCGGCGCGTGGAGCCAATAACAGCATCCTTCATATCGACTGGATGATCGGCTCCGGCGAAACTGATGTTGATGGCCTGACGTCTGACGGGCAGCGCGTAAAGCTAATGCGCAAGGGCGAATGGGTTATTTCTTAATAGCGGAAAGGTAGCGCAATGTTTAACCAGAAAAAAACTCTCTTTCATCCGGTGAAGATGCTGGCCGTTGCTGCTCTGGCTGTGTCCTGCTCAGGTTTATCAGCTTTTGCCCAGACAACAGCCGCAGGAGGAAATGGTGCAGCGCCCGCTTTGTCAGCGCAGCAGGTTCTCGCTATGCGCCAGGAAATGACTTCAGCGCTGAATTATAAGCTGTCACCTGATGTTCTGCCGCGGCTGACAAGCACGCTTCAGGCCATTCATGCCGCTGGTATTCAGCCACCCGGGCGTGCAGGCATGTCTCTTGCACAGCAGATTGATATGGTCTCGAAAACAGATAAGCTTGAGCCTATTCTTAAGGCGAATGGTTTTACAGCGCGTGACTTTGTTATGAGCCTGACCTGTGTGGGCCTAACTGGCAGCCTGATGAATGTGCAGGGGCATAGTGGTATCCCGCAGCCTGATGCGCAGAATGTTGCCTTGCTAAAAGCACACCCGGATCAGTTGCAGGCTCTTATTGCTGTGCTGCGTTCTGAAAGCGGGCAATAACCGGCTTATAATTTCTGGTCTTTTATGACTGGCAGAGACAGGGACTGTAATGTCCCTGTCATGCTGAAATCGCCAAAATCGAGCGTTATCGTGTCAGATACACCATTTTTAAAATAACTTTGCTCAAGCGTGTAGTCTGGCATCATTTCTGTGGTGTCATGAGCGAAATAAGCAAGTGTCACCCTCGTTTCAGGCAGGTTTGTCAGTGCAGGGAAAGCTGGTGCGGCAGCAGGTTTTTGCCAGCCAGTGAGAGTTGCAAAAGTATAGAGCGAACCGTCCTCATCTGTTCCGTCAAAAAGCCTGAGTGCAAGACTGTTTTTCCCATCTGAGGCAGCTGACAGGATGGCTGCTGTATGATGAACCGGGAACAGCACATCTGCTGATAAGGGAAGAGTTTTTTTCAGAGGCTGAGCATATTCGATATGTCCGTCTGTGCCGGTGCGTGTTGCCTTGCCTGAGATCGTACGAATAATAATATTGTCTGCCTGCTGGCGTGTCTGAAAAATAAAGCTGTGGCCATCTTTACTTTCTGTCGCGGTGTAATCCGAGACAAGATGTTCGGTTTTTCCCGTTGCCGAGGTACGTTCAACATCAATGTGCTGGTGGGTTAGCCAGCTCGCGGGTGTTTCTTTAAGCTCGTAGTACATCGTGCCACTGGCAGAGCGTGTGCTGTGCCCGGTTGATGTCACGAGAGTCAGCTTATAGTGGGCATCCTGGCCGGAGAGCCACGACATAGTATTCTGTGCCGGTGTATCAGCCAGTGTAGCAGGAGAAAAAATCAGAGAAACGAGAAGTGTGCGGGTAAGGCACCGGACGGAAAAAAACATACGTTATAAAAAACGATGCGGGGTCATCATGCAACCACCCCGCATCATAATGTTCAGAGTGTTCAGGCCTTGTCGCTGTCTGTTTTAACTTTGGGTTTAGGCGGGTTAATTGTCAGTGACAGTTCTTTCAGGCGTTCAGGCGTTGTCGGGGCCGGGGCATTCATCATCAGGTCTTCGCCCTGCTGGTTGAGCGGGAAGAGGATGACCTCACGAATGTTAGGCTCATCTGCCAGCATCATGACAATACGGTCTACACCAGGGGCTGAGCCACCATGTGGTGGTGCACCATAACGGAACGCATTGAGCATACCGCCAAAGCGGGCTTCAACTTCGCTTTCAGGATAACCGGCGATTTCAAAAGCGCGGATCATCACTTCCGGCAGATGGTTACGCACCGCACCTGAAGAGAGTTCAATACCGTTACACACAATGTCATACTGGTAGGCGTTGATGGTCAGCGGGTCCTGTGTGTTCAGGGCCTCAAGGCCGCCTTGTGGCATAGAGAACGGGTTGTGTGAGAAGTCGATACGCCCGGTCTCTTCGTTGAGTTCATACATCGGGAAGTCGGTGATCCAGCAGAAGCGGAAGGCATTTTTCTCAATCAGGTCGAGTTCTTCAGCAATGCGGGTGCGCACCAGGCCAGAGAATTTCGCAACATCGTCTCCTTTACCTGCAGCAAAGAAAACAGCATCACCACTTTTCAGCCCCAGCTGTGTGCGGATCGCTTCAACACGGTCAGCTTCAAGGTTTTTCGCAATCGGGCCTTTGCCGCCCTCTTCAGTAAAGGTGATGTAGCCCAGGCCACCAGCACCGTTTTCGCGGGCCCAGTTATTGAGTTTATCAAAGAAGCCACGGGGTTTATCGCCCGCACCTGGTGCCGGAATGGCACGAATTTCGCCTTTATCCGCAGCGATTCGGGCAAACAGACCAAAGCCTGATTCAGCAAAGGATTCCGTTACATCTGAGATCAGCAGCGGGTTGCGCAGGTCAGGTTTGTCAGAGCCATAAACTTTCATGGCACGGGCGTATGGAATACGTTCAAATGGTGCCTGACTGACGGTGCGGCCATTGCTGAACTCTGAAAAAAGACCAGACATAACATCTTCAACCACAGCAAAAATTTCATCCTGCGTGGCAAAGGCCATTTCAAAGTCAAGCTGGTAGAACTCACCCGGTGAGCGGTCTGCGCGTGAGGCTTCATCGCGGAAACAGGGTGCGATCTGAAAATAGCGGTCAAAGCCTGCTACCATAGCGAGCTGCTTAAACTGCTGAGGGGCCTGAGGCAGTGCGTAGAACTTGCCAGGGTGCATACGGGCTGGCACCAGAAAGTCACGTGCGCCTTCAGGTGAGGAGGCGGTGAGGATGGGCGTTTGCAGCTCAACAAACCCAAGGCCTGTCATACGTTTGCGCATGCTCTGAATAACACGGGCACGCAGCAGCATGTTACGGTGCACACTGTCTCTGCGCAGGTCGATGTAGCGGTAGCGCAGGCGCAGGTCTTCAGGGTAGTTTTCGTGGCCGGCAACCTGAAAAGGCAATACAGCTGCGGCTGACTGCACAGTAAATTCGCGGGCGCGCAGTTCAATATCACCTGTCGCCAGTTCAGCATTGCGTGTGCCGGCTTCGCGTTCAACAACTTCACCAGTAACAGTCACAACGCTTTCAGCGCGAATGCTCTCAGCCTGTTCGAGGACGGGTGATCCTGCAGGAATAACAATCTGAGTAATGCCTGTTTCATCGCGCAGGTCGATAAACAACAGTCCGCCGTGGTCCCGTTTGCTATGGACCCAGCCAGACAGGCGAACTGTGGAGCCGGCATCGCCCGCACGAAGTGCTGAGCAGCTATGGGTACGGTAAGGGTGCATTCTCTCGTCCTGCGTTTCTGGCCCGGCTTTCTTTATTATGCCGGGGCGTGAATCTTTGTGTTCAGCCGTATAGCCGGTTTTTATGTGTGCTGTCAGCCTGCTAAGCAGAGTCGTTCTCCGGCATTGCTTCTGAGTGTTTTTTTATGGTAGAGCCGCACACGCTGTGCAGACACCCCTGGAGGTCTGCCGCGTTATTGTTTTTTTAGGAGAGTTTATCGTGTCTAAATTTGTATCGATTGAAGCTTCGAAGCGTGCGAAGGCTGGTAAGGGGGCAGCGCGTGCAACGAGGCGTGCTGGTCTGGTACCCGCAGTTATCTATGGTGGAAAAAAAGAGCCGGCTCTGATCGCTCTTGACCCGCGCATTATCATCAAAGGCATTCAGACCTCTGGCTGGCGTTCACGCGTATACCAGATTAAAATTGCAGATGGTGGTTCTGAGCGCGCGCTGATTCGTGACATTCAGTTCCATCCGGTTAAAGATACTCCTGAGCATGTTGACTTCCTGCGTCTGTCAGCTGGTCAGCGCGTTACAGTTGAAGTTTCTGTTCACGTGACCGGCGAAGACGATGCTCCTGGCATTAAGCGCGGTGGTGTTCTGAACCTTGTGCGTCACACGGTTGAAGTTGAAGCTGACGCAGAGCACATTCCTGAGTTCTTTACTGTTGATCTGTCAAAACTCGACATCAACGATAACGTTCGCTGGGAAGACCTCGAAGGCACACAGCACGTTACACCTGTTCTTCAGATCCCTAACTTCGTTATTGCAACGATCGCTGCTCCGACAGTTGAATCTGCAGGCGAAGAAGGTGAAGGTGCTGCTGAAGCAGGCGAAGCCTGATCTGAGCGCGTTTTGGGGGTGCACCTTTTCTGGTGCACCTCTTTCCGTTTTATCACGAGAATACAGGACCAGTTATGTTGCTCTGGGCCGGGCTTGGTAATCCTGAGCCGTCGATGTGCCGGCAACGGCATAATATTGGTTTTATGGCTGTCGGGGCAATTGCCCGCCGTTATGGTTTTGCACCGTGGCGCAGCCGCTTTAAAGGGGAAACAGCCGAAGGCCGCATAGGTGCGCATAAGGTTATGCTTCTCCGCCCTATGACCTATATGAACCTTTCAGGCGAAAGTGTTCAGGAAGCAATGGCTTTCTATAAGATTTCTCCTGAGAATCTTACAGCGTTTCATGATGAGCTTGACCTGGTGCCAGGTAAGGTAAGGGTAAAGCGCGGTGGTGGTGCTGCCGGTCATAATGGACTGCGCTCGATTGATAAAATGATTGGTACCCCCGACTACTGGCGTGTCAGGCTGGGCATAGGTCACCCTGGTGCGAGAGAGCGGGTGAATTCGTGGGTTTTAGGAAATTTTTCAGAGGCTGAGCGTCAGGAATGGCTCGACTCGCTTCTGGAGAGAGTTGCCGATGCGGCACCGCTTCTGGCTGACGGAAAGCTGGATAAGTTTACAACTGAGATTGCATTGCCAGAAGGGAACCGGGGCTGATGGGATTTAACTGTGGTATTGTGGGTTTGCCAAATGTTGGAAAATCTACTCTTTTTAATGCCCTGACCGCGACAGCTGCCGCACAGGCTGCTAATTATCCTTTCTGTACCATTGAGCCTAATACGGGCCGTGTGGCTGTGCCTGACCCACGCCTTGATGCTCTGGTCAAAATTGGTAAATCGCAAAAGACTGTTCCGACAAGCCTTGAGTTTGTTGATATTGCCGGGCTGGTACGTGGTGCGTCACGGGGAGAAGGCCTGGGGAATCAGTTCCTCGCTAATATTCGTGAGGTTGACGCAATTATTCACGTTCTGCGTTGCTTCGAGGATGAAGATATTACGCATGTTGAGGGCAGTGTAGACCCTCTGCGTGATGCTGAAATTATTGAAACAGAGCTGATGCTCGCTGACCTGGAGTCGCTTGAAAAACGCCTGCCAGGTTTGCAGAAACGCGCAAAAAATCGTGATGCGGAAGCACTGGCACAGATCGCCCTGGCTGAACCTCTGATTGAAGCCCTGAAAGAGGGACGACCAGCCAGAACGGCTATTCCGGAAGGGCAGGAAGAGGCTGTAAAACGCCTTAATCTGATGACCAGCAAGCCGGTTTTGTATGTTTGTAATGTTGAGGAAGATTCCGCTTCAACCGGCAATGAGTTTTCTGAAAAAGTGCTGGCAAAGGCTGCCTCTGAAGGTGCGGCAGCGGTGATCGTTTCTGCTGCAATTGAGGCTGAAGTGAGCCAGCTGGCAGATGATGAGCGTCGTGAATTTCTCGATGGTCTTGGTCTGAAGGATAGCGGCCTCGACCGTGTTATTGCAGCGGGTTACGCTTTGCTGGGGCTGCGTACATACTTTACAGTCGGTCCTAAAGAAGCGCGTGCCTGGACTATTACTGCCGGAACTAAAGCACCACAGGCTGCTGCAGTTATTCACAATGATTTTGAACGCGGCTTTATTGCCTGCGAAACAATCTCGTATAATGATTATGTGCAGTGCAACGGAGAGGCTGGGGCAAAAGAAGCTGGGCGTCTGCGTATTGAAGGGCGGGACTATGTTGTGCAGGATGGAGATGTTCTGCTGTTCCGCTTTAACGTATAGTCAGACTTTTATACTATCCGACTGACTGCAACCGAGTGAAAGATGGAGATGGAAAGCGCCATTATGACGGCGGGTGAAGAACGAGCTGAGACCGGGCAGCTGACTGAAACCGAAGGGATGACTGGCCTTGCGCGTCGGGCCCGTCGGGCTACGGTGGAGCTGGCAGTCTGCCCGGCTTCGACGCGTGATAAGGCGCTGTGGGCCGCGGCTGCAGCCCTGCGCGAGTCTTCGCAGGCTATTCTTGAGGCAAATACTCAGGATCTTTCACTCTCCTCCGCCACGAGTGAGGCGTTTCTTGATCGCCTGAGGCTGACACCTGAACGTGTTGAGGCTATGGCGCGCGGCCTTGAGGATATGGCCGACCTTCAGGATCCGGTCGGGCGTGTACTTGAGGAATGGACCCGCCCAAACGGTCTGCGTATTCGCCGTGTTGCGACTCCGGTTGGTGTCATTGGTGTGATTTATGAAAGCCGCCCTAATGTGGGGGCTGATGCTGCGGGTCTCTGTATTAAATCGGGTAATGCTGTGCTTCTGCGCGGTGGCTCAGAAAGTATCCATACCGCACGGGCTATTCATAAAGCGATGCAGGCCGGGCTGCGGGCTGCCGGGCTGCCTGAAGATGCTGTTTTGATTGCACCTGATGCTGACCGTAAGCATGTGGCTGAAATGCTGAGTGCCGCCGGTCTGATTGACCTGCTTATTCCGCGTGGTGGCCGCTCTCTGGTTGAGCGTGTTCAGCGTGAGGCACGGGTGCCTGTGCTCGCACACGCTGAGGGGCTGTGTCACACTTATATCCATGCCGCAGCAGATCATAATATGGCACGTCGTATTGTTGCGAATGCCAAAATGCGTCGTGTTGGTATCTGCGGTGCGACAGAGACACTGCTGGTTGATGCTGCTATTGCTCCGGCCATTCTCCCTCTGATCGTTTCAGACCTTCAGGAGCTGGGCTGTACGTTTAAAGCCGATAATGCTGCGAGAAGGATTGTACCTTCTCTGCCTGCTGCGACAGAGCAGGATTTTGATACAGAATGGCTTGATGCAATTCTGAATATTGCTGTTGTTGACGGTGTTGATGAAGCACTGGAGCACATCAGGCAGCATAGTTCCTCGCATACTGAGGCGATCATTACAGCAGATGAAGTGGCAGCAACGCGCTTTATGAACGGCACAGACAGTGCTGTTGTGATGTGGAATGCCTCAACCCAGTTCTGTGACGGCGGCGAGTTTGGTTTTGGCGCAGAAATTGGCATTGCAACCGGGCGTTTTCATGCGCGTGGGCCTGTTGGTGTCGAGCAGCTGACAACCTTTCGCTATGAAGTCATCGGTACGGGGCAGGTCAGGTCCTGACAGCTGTGTGCTCTGGTCAGGCTATACCGACATACGGCGATAAACGCCGTATGCGGATTGGTCTTCTTGGTGGGTCCTTTAATCCGGCGCACAGAGGGCACCTGGCCCTTGCACATATCGCTTTGCGCAGTCTGGCTCTTGATCAGGTGTGGCTGATGGTCTCACCAGGTAACCCGCTTAAAGCCGGGCGCGATATGGCTGCATTTGAGCAGCGTATGGAGTCGGTTCGTCATCTGGTTGACGATCCCCGTCTGGTTGTGACAGATATCGAGCCTCGTCTGGGCACCCGCTATACGGTTGATACAGTGCGTAAGCTGCACAGGCGCTTTCCTTTAGCGCATTTTGTATGGCTGACCGGGGCCGATGGCCTTGTTACCCTGTCACGCTGGAAAGGGTGGCATCAGCTGGTTAAGGCCATACCTGTGGCAGTTATGCCAAGGCCCGGGCACAATTATGCGGCTTTACACAGTGCTGCTGGCCGTTATATGGCCCGGTGGCGTATACCTTCACGATGTGCTTCTTTGCTGCCTGAGCAAAAACCCCCTGTATGGGTGTTTATGTCAGGCCCGCAGGATGAGATATCGTCAACATCTATTCGACAGAGAGGGCATTTCAGGGTGGCGCAGGCCACACCACAGCCTCTCGGTAAGTTATTTTCAGGAGAACGGTCATAACCACTCAGCCACCCTCTGATGCGCCAAAGGGCGAGCATCCCCCTGTTACACCTGCAAAAAAAACCAGCACCAGAGCGGCTGCGGGCACAGGCAGAAAAAAAGCGGCAGCAGCCGGCCCGGCAGGTAAAGTAAAAAGCCAGCGTGTCAGCTCAGGTCTGCTTGAGCAGTCTCTTGCTGTTATTCTGGCCAGTCTTGATGATGACAAGGCTGAGAATATTGTGACGATTGACCTGACAGGTCGTGCGTCATTTGCTGATAAAATGGTTGTTGCAACCGGTCTGGCTGACCGTCAGATTGCGGCTATGGCACAGCATATTGAGCGTAAACTCAAAGAAATTGGCCTGAAACGTATGATCGTTGAAGGAGCTAACGGCTCTGACTGGGTTCTGCTTGATACAGGTGATATTATCGTTCATCTGTTTAAGCCTGAATCGCGTGAGCTGTATGGTCTTGAGAAGATGTGGGGCGCAGAGTTTGACGATGAAGCCGCGCAGCCTGTCGCAGGTGCCTGAAACCTGCTCTGATCATCTGACGTTTCAGGAGGTCATGCTGTCGTTATGAAGCTCGTTGCTGTTGGTCGTATGAAAGACAAAAACGAGCGGGCCCTTGTTGAGCGGTATCTGAAGCGGCTTCGTCCGGGGCTTGATATCGCTGAACTCGCAGATGGTCGCGGCAGCGCTGATGAAATAAAGCGGCGGGAGGCGCAGGCAATTTTGTCGGCCTGTCCGCCTCAGGCGTTTGTTATTGTGCTGGATGAATCTGGTCGAAATTTTAGTAGTCCTGCTTTATCAGAAGCCATGGCAGACTGGTCAGCTCTGGGTCGCCCGCTTTGTTTTGTAATTGGCGGAGCCGAGGGGCTTGATGCTTCAGTTATGGCAAGAGCTGATGCCGCGTTGTCTTTTGGAACGCTTACCTGGCCGCATATGCTGGTGCGGATTATGCTGGTCGAACAGATTTATCGTGCACAGATGATTGCCTCAGGGCACCCGTACCATCGTTCCGGGCGCCCCTGACAGAGGTTTATTGCTGAACAGCCGGGTTTTCCCACTTTTTAAAGTGTTCGCGCAGGGTGTCAGTAAAGCTGGTAATGACCGGTATATTTTCACCCTCTCTTACTGCAATCGCAAGGGTCGCATACGGGGCTGGTTCACTTATCGTGTGAAACGTTACGCCCCCTGCGTGAATTTGCCTGAGGGAGTCCGGTACAACTGACACACCAAATCCTGCAGCGACCAGTGGCACGATACCAGCAATCTGCGGAGCCTGCTGCCCCAGCTTAGGCGTAACCCCCGCCCGCTGATAAGCTGAGAGAATGGCATCGTGAAATCCAGGACCAAGCTCGCGCGGAAAGAGGATGAGCGGGTCGTGCGCCAGCATATCCAGGCTGAGTGTTGTGTGGTGCGAAAGTGGGTGTCCATGTGGCAGGGCAATGACGGTTGGTTCATCAAGCAGATGCGAAACGGTAAGGCGTGACAGATCAGGCGCTGACGGACGAATGATGGCAACGTCAATGGCCGAGGCATGGAGGGCTGCACACAAAGCCGGTGTGTTACTTTCTTCCATTGATAAGGTGACATCAGGAGCGGCATCGCGAAATGCCCGGATGGCAGAGGGGATAATGGGGAGAAGAGGTACAGCTCCTGCCAGTCCAAGCCGGATGTGCCCGGCTTCACCCCGTGCCATACCTCTGGCAGTAATCAGAAATTGCTGTTGTAATTCGAGGATGGCCTGAGCGCGGGGCAGGAGGGCTTTGCCGGTGGGGGTTAGAGCAACACCTCGTGTCTGTCGCTCAAAAAGCTGAACGTCGAGTTCATTTTCAAGCTGACGAATTTGCTGACTTAATGGCGGCTGTTCAATGCCAAGCTGCTTTGCTGCCCGTGTAATGCTGCCCTGTTTTGCAACGGCTGTGAAATATCGTAATTGCCTTATATCCATAATTATTAACAGTTTATCCTGTTACTGGTCATGCTGGTATCTGCCGGGGTTCTCCCTATCATAAAAATGTGCTGAGGGCATTTTTAAAAAGCGGATGCAGGATATGGTATCAGGTATTTGCAGCCTTATATTCTGGCTTTGATATATTTTTTATGTATGTATTTTGTTTTATCTATAGGGTGTAGTATATGTCACGTGAGGCAGATTTACACCATGCTTTTGCGTGTTCTGTTTGCGTAACGGAGAGGTTTTGATGAAAATTGGTTTGTTCATTCCGTGTTATATCGATGCGTTTTACCCAGGCGCGGGTATTGCGACGCTTGAGCTGCTTGAAAAACTCGGACAGGACGTTGACTACCCGTTAAATCAGACCTGCTGCGGTCAGCCTATGGCGAACTCAGGGTGCAATTCTGATGCTGCCGGGGCTGAAGACCTGTTTGTAAAGAACTTTGCACAATATGATGCTATCGTTATGCCGTCGGGCAGCTGTGCGCATCATGTACGTGATAATTTTGATGCGATCCCGCAAAGTGAAGCCGTAACGCATGTGCGTCAGAACACCTATGAACTTGTTGAATTTTTGCATGATGTGCTGAAGGTCGATGCATTTCCATGGGCTGAATTTCCGCACAGGGTCGGGTTGCATAACAGTTGTGGCACGCTGCGGTCTCTGCGCACAGCGAGTATGTCAGAACTGGGTGAACCTTTCTTTTCAAAGCCGATGGATCTGCTTCAGAAAGTTAAGGGTATTTCGTTTGCTAAGCCTTCAAGGCCTGATGAATGCTGTGGTTTCGGTGGTACCTTCTCCGTGACGGAAGAAGCCGTATCAGCGCGTATGGGCCTTGATAAGGTAACAGACCATTATAACGCCGGGGCAGAGTATATCGTATCGGCTGATACCTCGTGCATGATGCATCAGGAAGGATGTGCAAAACGTGCGGGTGTGCCTGTTCGTTTTATTCATATTGCTGAGATTCTGAACGGAGCACGTTCATGAAGGTTAAGCCAGTTAATCACGCAAAAGCCGCTGAAGTTTTTTTGCAGGATGAGCCGCATCTGAAGTTCCATGATGAAAGATTGTGGGATATGCGCCAGAAGCGCGATCAGCAGATGCATATTCTGCCTGAATGGCAGGAGCTGCGTGCCCGCGCGTCAGAGATCAAAGAGCATACTCTGGCACATTTGCCTGAATATCTTGAGCAGTTTGAGGCGAATGCGAAAAAAAACGGTATTCATGTACACTGGGCCGCAGATGCCGGAGAGCATAACCGTATTGCCGGCGAAATTCTTGAAAAACACAGAGCGAAATCTCTGATCAAGAGTAAGTCCATGGTGACGGAAGAATGCGATATGCGCGGTTATCTTGAGCCACGGGGCATCACCGTGACCGAGACAGACCTTGGCGAACGTATTCAGCAGCTTGATAATCAGATGCCAAGCCATGTTGTTGTGCCGGCTGTGCATAAGCTGATTCCCGATGTTGCAAAGGTTTTTGCGGAAAATTATCAGACTGACCCGAACGAGCGCGATCCGCATGCTCTGGCAGAGGCCCAGCGTGAGGCCGCCCGGCCGGTTATTCTCTCAGCTGATGCGGGGATGACGGGTGGCAATTTTCTTGTCGCAGAGACAGGTACTTTTGTTGTCTGTACCAACGAGGGTAATGCGGACCTGAGTTCAACTGTTACCGGCCTGCATATTGCAACCCTCGGGATTGAGCGGATTATACCGCGTATGGCCGACTTAGGTGTTTTTGTGCGCCTGTTATCACGCAGTGCACTTGGTTCGCCTATTACTCAGTACACAACGCATTTTCGTGGCCCGCAGAAGGGGGGCGAAATGCATGTGATACTTGTTGATAACGGGCGTTCGCAGCGTCTGGGTATGGATGATTTCTGGACATCTCTGAAATGTATTCGCTGTGGTGCCTGTATGAATACCTGTCCGGTCTATCGTCGTTCAGGCGGGCTGTCATACGGTGCTGTTTACTCCGGGCCTATTGGTTCTATTCTCGACCCGACATTTAACGAGCGTAAATACAGCACGCTGCCATTTGCCTCGACGATGAACGGCAGCTGCACCAACGTCTGCCCTGTCAAAATTAATATTCATGAGCAGCTTTATAAATGGCGCAGAGTGCTGGCAGAGCACCATGAAATTCCGTTTGTGAAACGTGAGCTGATGCGCATGGCCGGCAGGATCATGGGCAAGCCTGTGCTGTATCGTGCGGCCATTAACAGCACTAATGCAGCGCTGGGTAATCTGCCACGTGTTGCTTTGTATAACTGGATGAACCCCTGGGGTAAGAACAGGGAGTTACCTCCTGCTGCAAAACAGAGTTTTCACAGCTGGTATAAAGAAAATCGCCTGAAGAAGGAGAAAGCATAATGAGCTCTCGCGAGATGATCCTGGCCAGGCTGCGCAGCAATCGTCCTGATCCTGATGTGTATCTTTTACCGGACATTGCCATTCTTGGTGACCAGGATCGCAGCCGCGCGCGCTTTGAAACTTCTCTTGCAGGTATGGGTGGAGCAGTGCTTGAACGGCAGGGAGAGGAAACCCTGGCGGCAGCTGTGGCACGTCGTTTTCCTGATGCAAAAATCATTTGCTCAGCCGTGCCTGATTATGAAGGTACGCTGCGTATTGAAGATGTGACCTCACCTCAGCAGGCCGCTGAGACGGACGTGATGGTTGTGCGTGCCCCTTTTGGTATTGCAGAGACGGGATCAGTTTTTCTCAGTGAGGCACAGCTTAATCATCTGAACTCTGCGGCACATCTGGCTCAGCATCTTGTTGTCATTCTTTCAGAGAAGAACATCACAGCGAATATGCACACAGCTTATACCGAGCGGCAGGAGTTTCATACCGCGCATTATGGTGTGCTGATGAGTGGCCCGTCAGCAACGGCTGATATTCAGGGCGTGCTTATTCGCGGTGCCCAGGGGGTACGCAGCCTGTCTGTCTGGTGGGAATAATTTTTTAATGATCTGCGTTGCAGATTTTGCCTGAGCGTTAGTTATTAATCGGAATTGTCACGATTGCCCCGGGGTTTTTCGTGGTTTTTGAAAGCTCAAGCAAAATTTGCAGCATGGTAAAAGCCAGCTTGCTGTCAAAATCATTATCAGAAATCCAGTAATAACGATTTTTATAATCAACGGTGGCGAATGACGTGGCGGGTGGTTCACGGCTGACATTCACATTGACAATAGGCTTGGTTTCACGTCCGACCAGCCTGACCCGTGCCAGCGTTTTGCCTGAGGTAACGTCTTCAGGTGGCACTTCAATCTGATAGGCAATCTGACCCAGCACACTCAGCATGGTGCGTGTCAGTAGTCTGATTTGTCCTTTGCGCGGGCTGCCTGCACCATAAACGACTTCAACACGTTCATCATTCTGCGGCATGCTGAAAAAACGGCGGGTTTCAAAAACAACTTCTGAGAGAATTGGGTCTTTTGTTGAGGAAATGCTCAGAAAGACATGGTTCGCGGCTGATGGCTTGCCGCTCGCATCAAGAGTTTGTTCAAGCTGAATACCTAAAAGTCCTGCGACCTGAAGCAGGCGAAGGTCATGAATAAGCTCGAAAAACTCTGGTGAACCACGGCCGACGTCACCGCCAATTGCACCGGCGTTACTGATCATATTGACTGATTGTACGGATAGTCGAAACAGCACATCAATGGGCAGCCCTCCCATAGCGAGCGGTAACAGGCTGGCGGGCGGTAACGGGCGCAGAAAGCTTTGTGCGTAGGCATCACCCGTGACGGGCTGGAAGGTAAAAGTCGGGCTTTCCTGCACCTGTACAGACAGAGCACCGCCGGGACGAAACGGCACGACGTCTGTGTTGGCATTGAGCGACGCAGAGCGCTGGAGCTGATAGCCGGAAATAAGCTGTGTTGTGTCAAGAAAACCAGGAGTGTCAGCATAGCGCAGGCTGACAACATTGAGCAGTGTCTGGCGTTTGTTTGATTCAGTCAGAGCCCGGGAGTAGCTGTTCTGGTCTTTATCGAGTCTGTAGGCCCCCAGACCCAGGCAGCCATTGAGAAGTAAACAGGAACAACACAGGACTGTTTTGAAGAAAATATGCATCCGTCTCTATGGGGCCTGAGAGATGTGAGTAGTCGCCAGGAGGTCATATGCCTGACACAGTAAAGACGTGCTGTGTCAGGCCGAGAAACACCTATTCTCTTATGCGTTCGATCTGAGCACCACAGGCTGCCAGTTTACGCTCAACGGCCTCATAGCCCCGGTCGAGATGGTACACACGGCTCAGAGTTGTTTCCCCCTGAGCGGCAAGACCAGCAAGAATCAGCGAGAAAGAAGCCCGCAGATCTGTTGCCATAACCGGAGCCCCGGAGAGAAGTTTTACACCACGAATAATGGCTGACGAACCATGAACATTGATGCGAGCACCCATGCGCACCAGTTCAGGCACATGCATAAAGCGATTTTCAAAAATCGTTTCTGTGAGCATAGAAGCACCCTCAGCCACAGAAAGCAGTGTCATAAACTGGGCCTGCATATCGGTGGGGAAACCGGGGTATGGCTCGGTCATAATATCGACGCCACGAAGCGGGCCTGTACGACGCACCCGCAGAGCATTGTCCTCTTCACTGACTTCTACGCCGGCTTCTTCAAGGGTGCGGATAACTGCACCCAGGTGCTCGGCCTGTCCGCCAATCAGCCGCAGGTCGCCGCCTGTAATGGCTGCAGCACAGGCATAAGTACCGCATTCAATACGGTCAGCCATAATGTGGTGTTCAGCACCATGCAGAGCTTCAACGCCGTCAATAATAATGTGGCCGGTGCCTGCGCCGGTAATCTGTGCTCCCATGGCATTCAGGCAAGCCGCAAGGTCAGCCATTTCAGGCTCGCGTGCGGCATTAAGAATTTCGGTGCGTCCCTTTGCCAGGGTAGCTGCCATCATCAGGTTTTCTGTGGCCCCGACAGAGGCAAATGGCAAAGCGATACGGTCTCCTGTCAGACCATTGGGAGCGCTGGCGTTAATATAGCCATTCTCAAGAGTAATTTCTGCGCCGAGAGCCTCAAGCCCTCTGAGGTGCATATCTACCGGGCGGGTACCGATGGCACAGCCGCCGGGCAGAGAAACCCGCGCTTTACCACAGCGTGCCAGCAGCGGGCCGAGAACCAGAATAGAAGCCCGCATTTTAGAGACGATGTCATACGGGGCTTCAGTATTGGTGATTGTGCCACTGATGCACAGAGTGCTGTCATCACCATTGACGGCTTCAACTGTCATGCCATGCTGTGTCAGCAGGTCGCGCATTGTTGCGATATCATCAATGCGAGGGACGTTGCTGAGTATCAGACGTTCTGATGTTAACAGCCCGGCCACCAGTAGCTTCAGCGCAGCATTTTTTGCCCCGCCAATTGTGATGTCGCCGTGGAGAGGCCTGCCGCCCCGGATGATAAATCTGTCCATCGGTTTTACTCACATACGCGGGGTGGTGACACCAGATTGTTTCATATATTTGCCTGTGCGGTCAGCGTAGCTGGTTTCACAGGGTGTCTCACCTTTAAAGAAGAGAAACTGGCAAATACCTTCATTGGCGTAGATACGTGCCGGCAGAGGGGTTGTATTGCTGATTTCGATCGTGACCTGACCTTCCCACTCTGGTTCCAGAGGGGTGACATTCACAATAATACCGCAGCGTGCATAAGTTGATTTGCCAAGGCAGACGACCAGCACATCGCGGGGAATACGAAAATATTCAATGGTATGTGCCAAAACGAAGCTGTTTGGCGGGATGATGCACTGGTCTGCCTTGCGTGAAACAAAGCTGTCAGGTGAAAAATCCTTGGGGTCAACAATGGCGTTGTTGACGTCAGTAAAAATGCGGAACTCATCAGCAATACGCGCATCATAGCCGTAAGAGGACAGGCCATAGGAAATGACGCCATCGCGCTTCTGAGATTCGACAAATGGCTCAATCATACCGTGGTCCTGGGCCATCTGACGTATCCATGTATCGGGTAGCACGGGCATGTCAGTTCTTCTCCGGTAGTGCAGATTGTATCTGGTTATTTTGTTCTTCCTGCCGGGTGCGTGCCTGTTGTTTGCGACGTCGAAGGTTCGCACGCAGGGCAGCAGCCTCTTTTTCAGCACGTGCAGCTTTTGCTGCAAGAGTTTTTGCAGAAACGTTGGTGCCGGCAGAAGGGGGTAAGGACGAATCGGTCATAGAGTCCGAGGTCTGATAAGGTAAAACATTCACTGCGGTGAGTAGCAGAGCCTGGCAGATATGCCTAGCGGTAAGCGTCTTTTACGTCAGATATCCTGCCAGGTGCAGGGTGTGACGTGGCTGGTGCGCAGGCTGTCTTTGAAAGAAGAGGCACAGAGAGCTTCAAATTCAGCTTCGTGCTCATAAGCTGGCATGAGTTTTTGTATCAGCGTATTTTTATGCGTCGCCGGATGGAAATAAATTTCCGAGACGCCATCAGGTAAGTGTGTTGCCAGGGCGGAGACTCTTTGTGCCGTCATGTGACCGCTCCACGCCAGACCAAAACACCAGTCGTTGGTGACCATACCGGCCGAACGGATCTGATGGCGGAGCAGGCGTGTCCACTGCCTGAGCACGGCATCGCCAAAGCTGTCAGAGATTTTTTCTGAAGCTGCCAGAGGGGCTGGTGGTTCAAGGGGGGTACGAATGGCTCTCAGACCGTAGTTTTTGCCAATATCAATCATCATACGCGCTACAGTAGGGTGCAGGTGCATATGTTTATGGGCATTGGCGTGGTCGAGTGTCAGCCCTGTTTTACGGAAGGCTTCAAACTGCGCAGTAATTTCTTTGTGCAGCTGTTTGCGCCCTTGTGGACGAAAAAAATAGTCTACCCCGAGACCCAGTTGTGAAGAGGAAAACCAGCCGTCAGGCTGAGTGATCAGCGGCAGGCTGGTGTGTGGAAGAACCGAAGCGCCCTCAATTACCACCAGGTGCAGCCCGACATGCAGGCCGGGCAGGCGTTTGGCACGCTCGATAGCATCGGCGGCAGCCGGGCCGGCAACCATCAGGCTGGCAGTTGAAAGAACGCCTTCACGATAAGCAATCTCGATGGCTTCATTGACTTCGACAGACAGACCAAAATCGTCAGAGGAGATAATGGCACGCTTCATGGAGAGGTCTCCTGTCATATCGAAAGAGGCAGATGTCAGAGATATTCTGGTCGTGCAGAAAAGAGTTGATAAAAATAAGGCCGGTGCACCCGTGGGGGTGCGCCGGCCATTATTACATCAGGAAAAATCAGCTTGCCTGACGATCTTTAAGGAAGTGGAAGAACTCCACACCTTCGCGCAGGCGGCGCTTCATCATCTGCGGGGAGCGTACCATTTCACCAACAATGGAGGCAATTTTCGGAGCGCGGAAATAGAATTTTTTATAGAATTCTTCAACGCTGTTGAAAATTTCAGTGTGTGACAGGTGCGGGTAATGCAATGGCGCCATCTGCACGCCGTTCTCGTCAATCAGGTCAGCATTGCTTTCATCAAGCCAGCCGTTTTCTGATGCCTGCTTGTGCAGGGCGGTGCCAGGATAAGGCGCAGCCAGAGAAACCTGCAGTGTGTGCGGATTGATCTCTTTAGCAAAGTTGATGGTTTCCTGAATGGTCTCTTTGGTTTCTCCGGGGAGACCGAGGATGAACGTGCCATGAATTTTAATGCCAAGTTCGTGGCAGTTTTTCGTAAATTCGCGGGCAACCTCGACGCGCATACCTTTTTTGATGTTATGCAGAATCTGCTGGTTGCCGCTCTCATAACCTACCAGAAGCAGGCGCAGGCCGTTATCGCGCAGTACTTTCAGTGTTTCGCGAGGCACGTTTGCTTTTGCATTACATGACCATGTGATGCCCATTTTTCCCAGTTCGCGGGCAATGGCTTCTGCGCGTGGCAGATCATCGGTGAACGTATCGTCGTCAAAGAAGAATTCTTTGACCTGTGGGAAATACTGGCGGGCCAGGCGAATTTCAGCAGCAACGTGCTGTGGGCTGCGTGTGCGGTAGCGATGTCCGCCCACAGTCTGTGGCCACAGGCAGAAGGTGCATCGAGACTTACAGCCACGTCCCGTATAGATAGAAATATAAGGGTGCATCAGGTAACCGATGAAGTAATCTTCAATCCGCAGGTCACGCTTATAGACTTCGGTTACGAAAGGCAGGCTGTCCATGTCTTCAATCATGGCGCGGTCGCGGTTCGTAACAATTACACCGTCTTTATTACGCCATGTGATGCCATCAACATCTTTGAAATCACGGCCTTCAGCAATTTCTTTGATGGTGTAGTCGAACTCATTGCGGGCAACGAAGTCAATCGGTGCACCTTTGAGCAGGCTTTCATCAGGCTGCACAGCAACTTTAGCACCAACCATACCAATTTTAAGGTTGGGGTTTACGTCCTTGAGCATCTGAGCGACTTCAACATCCTTCGCGAAAGAAGGAGTTGATGTGTGCAGAATGACCAGGTCGCGGTTTTTCACATCTTCAAGGATAGGCTCCATGCCAATGCCAGCCGGAGGTGCATCAATCAGGCGGCTGCCTTCAACCATGGCGGCAGGCTGTGCCAGCCATGTCGGGTACCAGAATGATTTGATTTCCCGTTTTGCCTGATAGCGGGAGCCTGCACCACCATCGAAACCATCGAAAGTCGGAGGCTGAAGGAAGAGAGTTCTCATCATGGGAAGTTTGATCCTGACAAGGTTGAGAGGGCACGGCCTGATGGGGTGGAGGTCAGATCATCGGAAGGGACGTTGTCCTTTGTTTCCGGGGAGATGTGACGATTTGAAGATTTACGAGCAGAGTGTGGGGTTACATGCATTGTTTGGCCGCGCCAGTCAACCTGTGTGCCATGAACACTTCCTGCCATAATACCGGCAGAGAGCAGGTCACGCAGAGGAAGAAACAGCAAAGGCCACCATGCTTTTTCACCTGTAATCTGATTGATACTGCGTGCTGTTATGGCACGAATACCCCAGCATGAGAAAAAGAAAATCCACGCCTTGCGTGAGGTGGGTTTGAGAAGAACTGTCAGTAACGCCCAGAAAAGTGACAGCTGAATTGAAGATGCTGCATAGCCTGCAGGTGCCAGAGAGCGCACAGTACGACCCCATCGCAGTTCGTGCGCTATGAGTTCAGGGGCTGACTGCTCAGCTACAGTTGTCCAGGTCAGGCAGTCAGCAATAGTAATATCATGTCCCTTTTGCCTGACCAGCTGCCCCAGAACGCCGTCATCGGCGACATGAGGTAATAAGGCCTGAAGGCCTCCGACAGACTCCAGAACTGAACGCGTCAGTGCCATTGTGGCACCCAGACAGTCCTGACGCCCCAGATGGCGGGACAGAATAACACCAGGCAGAAAATTGTGGTTGATCTGACTGGCAGCCATACGCTGAACAAAAGAGTTCTGTGCCGGGCGACCGGCGTACAGGGTTGTGACAAGGCCTGTTCCGGCTTTGTTAAGAGCTCTGACAATGTGGCGCAGGTAATCCGGTCGCACATGAATGTCAGAATCAGAAATGATCAGTGTCTCATATTCTGCATATGGCAGCACATTCATCAGGTTACTGATTTTGCGGTTCAGCCCGTAAATGCCGGGGTGACATATGACCTGCATATCAAGGTGGGGGTAGCGCTTTTTCAGGCGTTCCACCAGAGCAATTGCCGGGTCTGCTTTATCCTGCACGCCAAACAGTATCTGAAAGCGTGGATAGTCCTGCTGGCAGAAGCTTTCTATGGCTTCTTCGAGCAGAGGTTCTGTTCCGCACAGAGGTTTGAGAATAGTAACCGGTGGCAGCGGCTGCTCCCCCGCTGAGGGGGAGCGCTCTCTTTTGCGGAAACGTCTGAAGAGCAGGGCGCCGGCCACAGATTGCGCACATCCGGCTGCGGCCAGAACAGAACTTGAGAGAGCCAGAACAGAAGAAATGCGAAACATCAGCCAGCAATCATTCCTCTGTGGCAGAGCATGCTTGTTGTCAGTGCGTTTAGTTTCACGATCGGCTTATCCTGATTTATTTAGCTTCAGAGAAGCTTTTAACTTTATTTTCAAGCACTTTTATTAAACCAGCAACCCCACCTGACGTTAAAGTCGAGCGGAAATCAGAACGCTGGGCAGCAGCCTGGCTAATACGTGATTCACTCAGCAGAACGTCAGTAATGCGCCAGCCATTATCTTCATGATGCATAATGTAGCTCAGCGGTGTACCCGGCATGCTATCCTGCGAGCCGATAAATGTGTTTACGATTTTATCGCCGGCAACAGGAGAGTTTTCAGGTTCTGGCTTGATTGTGAAGCGTGCTCCTGCACCTGGTGTAAAGCTGGAGACATAACGGGCAACGGTGAAGTCACGAAATGCTGCGAGAAGTTTTGCTTTGTCTTCAGGTGTCAGAGAATCGTATCGCAGTCCGACAGAGGCTTTAAGTACAGCACTCAGGTCAAAGCTTTTATCGACAGCGGCGCCAACGATAGCTGCCCGGTCGCTGAAGCCTGCATGTGAGGTTTGTATTTGTTCAAGTGCTGCATAGAGTGTCTGAACAGGGGTGATGACAGCAGAGTTGGCGGCTGTCTGTGCCTGAGCTGCTGGGAAAAGGAGACCTGATCCGGCAACGGGAGCAAAGGCTACGCCAAGGCCAAGCAGAAGACCTGCGCGGAAGGCAATGCGTTTTAAGCTCATGGTTTGGTTCCTGTCGAATAATTTGACATGTTTACTGAGGAGGCTCCCTCAATTCCAAGTGCGCTGAGAGCAGTATTTACGATGTATGGAGCGGTAAGGCCAGCCTGCTCATACTGTGCCGCCTGAGTATTATGGTCGATAAAGATATCAGGCAAGGTCATGGGACGGAAGCGCACAGTGTCCAGCAGCCCGGTTCTGGCCAGGTGATGCATGACGAGAGACCCAAAGCCACCCTCTGAACCTTCCTCAAGCGTAATCAGCACAGCGTGGTTGCGCGCCAGATTTTCAACAAGGCCGGTGTCAAACGGTTTGGCAAAGCGCGCATCAGCAACGGTAGGGGCCAGACCATGGGCAGCGAGGATATCTGCTGCTTTAAGCGCTTCGGCCAGGCGCGGGCCGAGGGAGAGGATGGCGATGCCACCTTTCTCAGGGCCGCTCTGACTGCCCATTTCACGAATAATCCGGCCTTTGCCAATTTCGAGCACCTGTCCGGCTGCCGGCAGTTCAAGGCCAAGCCCGCCACCACGCGGGTAGCGCAGGGCAATCGGGCCTTCATCAAACGCTGTGGCCGTTGCTGTCATATGCAGCAGCTCGACTTCGTCTGAAGGTGCCATGATCGTCATGCCGGGCAGGCAGCCCAGATATGCAATATCGAAAGAGCCGGCATGCGTGGCACCATCGGCACCAACCAGCCCGGCACGGTCAATGGCAAAGCGCACAGGCAGGTTTTGCAGCACAACATCGTGCATCACCTGGTCATAGGCGCGCTGCAGGAAGCTGGAGTAAATAGCGCAGAACGGACGCAGCCCTTCGGTCGCAAGGCCGGCGGCAAAGGTGACGGCATGCTGCTCGGCAATGCCGACATCAAAAAACCGCTCCGGGTAGGCTCTGGCAAAAGCATCAAGGCCAGTGCCTGAGGGCATGGCGGCGGTAATGGCGACAATATTTTTGTCAGTGGCGGCCTGGCGTACCAGCTCACGTGAAAAAACTGAGGTGTAGCTTGGCGGGCCTGAAGGGCCTTTGGACTGCTCGCCGGTTACGACATTAAAGCGTGCAACAGCGTGATATTTATCACCGGCTTTTTCAGCCGGGGTGTAGCCGTGGCCTTTTTCGGTGATGACATGCAACAGGATCGGGCCGTTGCCGGCATCACGCAGGTTGCGCAGAATGGTGACCAGCTGTGGCAGATCGTGCCCGTCAACCGGACCAATATAGTAAAAGCCCAGCTCTTCAAACCATGTGCCGCCGGTGATCATCCCGCGGGCATATTCATCAGCTTTACGGGCTGTGCGCTCAACAGAGGCCGGCAGTTTTTTAACAAATTTACCAGCCAGCTCACGCAGGCCAATAAATTTACGGGATGAGATAAGGCGTGACAGATAGCCTGACATCGCGCCGACAGGCGGTGCGATCGACATTTCGTTGTCGTTGAGCACAACAATCAGGCGTTCAGCACCAGGACCGGCTTCAGCTGCGTTGTTCATGGCTTCGTAGGCCATGCCGGCTGAAATCGAACCATCACCGATCACGGCAATGACATTGCGCTCTTTGTAGGAGGGGTCTTCCTCAGCGCGCAGATGGTGGGCCACAGCCATGCCCAGACCCGCAGAAATGGATGTGGAGGAGTGAGCCGCACCAAAGGGGTCGTATTCGCTCTCTGAACGTTTGGTAAAGCCTGAAAGCCCGCCAGGCTGACGCAGGGTGCGGATGCGCTCGCGCCGGCCGGTCAGAATTTTATGGGGGTAGGCCTGGTGGCCCACATCCCAGATGACCTTGCTCTCAGGCGTATCAAACACAGCGTGCAGGGCAACGGTGAGCTCAACAACACCAAGAGAGGCACCAAGATGCCCCCCGGTGGAGGAGACCGCATCAATCGTTTCAGCACGCAGTTCATCAGCAAGCTGGCTTAACTGGTCAACCGAAAAATTACGCAGATCCTGCGGGTATGTCACGCGGTCCAGAACAGGAAAACGGCCGTGCGTAGGCACAGTGGTGGAGTTTGAGTTTTTTTCCTGAAACGGCGAGGTCATGTGATGTTTCCCATTCTTATTGAGTGTTTTTTCACTTTTAGTGCAGTATCAGCGCACCTGGGGTATCATGGTTTGCAGGCTCTGGTTTTAATGTTTCTGTGATTAAGGCAAGGGTATGTTACAAACTTATTGACGTCTGTTGCTTATTTGTCACTTTTTTGGAAAAAGCTTTAGACTCTTGAGAGCGGATATCTTATAGGCTGGGCAATTATGGTTTCGTTGTGTGGATTCCTGTAATAAATCTGACAAACTTGCTACAGGGCACAGAAACCAGGTGTCAGGTTAGTTTCATTCTTTTTTTTCTGGAATGACTGGCAGTCTCATCCAGTTTCATGATTGCAGGCGTAAAAAAAACGCCGGAGCGGGGGTTTATGGCCGTACCGATAATGCAGGCCGTCAGGGTCGGGAAGTATGTTGTCACGCAGCATCTCAAAAAGCGCAAGCGCTATCCGCTGGTGCTGATGCTGGAGCCGCTTTTTCGCTGTAATCTGGCGTGTGCGGGATGTGGTAAAATAGATTACCCGGCGGCTATCCTTAACCAGCGTATGACCGTTCAGGAATGTCTTGATGCAGATGCCGAGGCTGGTGCCCCGGTTATTGCCGTGGCAGGTGGCGAGCCATTACTGCACAAAGAAATGCCCGAGATTATCCGTGGCCTGATTGCGCGTAAAAAATACGTTTATCTGTGCACAAATGCGTTATTGCTTGAGAAGAAGATGGATGAGTATGAACCATCACCTTTCTTCTCATGGGACGTGCATCTTGATGGTGATAAGACAATGCATGACGCATCTGTCTGCCAGGATGGTGTGTACGAACGTGCAGTCGCAGCAATTAAGAAGGCGAAAGCGCGCGGGTTCCGCGTCTCTATTAACTGTACTGTGTTCGATGGTGTCGTACCTGAGCGTCTTGCCGCATTTTTTGATGAAGTGATGGCGATGGGTGTGGACGGTATTATGACTGCTCCGGGCTATGCGTATGAACGCGCACCTGATCAGGAGCACTTCCTTAACCGTCAGAAAACCAAGCAGCTGTTCCGTGACGTTTTCCGTCTTGGAAAGAAGAAAAAGTGGCGTTTCACACAGTCACCACTCTTCCTGAACTTCCTGGCTGGCAACGAGCAGTATCACTGCACGCCATGGGGTAAGCCGCTGCGTAATGTCTTTGGCTGGCAGCGTCCGTGCTACCTGCTGGGTGAAGGTTATGCAAAATCGTTCCGTGAGCTGGTTGAAGATACCAACTGGGATGATTATGGCACAGGTAACTATGAGAAATGCGCAGATTGCATGGTGCACTCAGGTTACGAATCAACAGCTGTGATCGATGCTGTTCAGCGTCCGTGGCATATTGCCAAAGTAGCTTTGTTCGGGCCTGAGACTGAAAAGCCAATGGTGCCGGAGATCTCCCTGGCGAACCAGCGCCCGGCTCAGTACAACTACTCTGAACAGGTTGAAGAGCAGATGGCTGAAATTGAGGCCCGCAAGCCTGCCCGCGCACCACGTGTGAAGGTTGTGCGTAAAAAGGCTGAAGATGCAGCAATGCCACTGGAGGCAGAGGTTGCCGGGGCTGACTGAGTGTTGCCTGAGTAACTACGCCTGAAGAAAGGACAGCTCAGAGTATGGGCTGTCCTTTTTTTTACAGCTTATGTGGTGTTTATTTTTTAAACTAAGCAGGCTGCCCTGATATGCAGCTATGCACGCGTCTCTGACTATTGTGTTTTTATAAATGTTATTTTCTGCCTGTGGTGGTGATTTTCTCCAATGACGGTTTCTGTCCTTATTATCTTCCTTCTCGTTTTTCTTAATGCAGTCTTTGCTATGGGTGAGCTGGCTCTTATTTCAGTCAGAATGCCCAGGCTTGCCATATTGCGTGAACGCGGTGTGCGTGGTGCTGCGCGGGCTATGAAGCTGGCAGAAAATCCTCAGATTTTCCTTCCTACTGTGCAGATCGGTATGACGCTGGTCTCTATTCTCGAAGGTACTTTTGGTGGTGTGCGTATCGAGGCATATCTTACGCCGATGTTGCAGCAGGTGACGGTTCTCCGTCCCATTGCGGCTCAGCTGTCAATGGTGCTCGTGGTGATGATTATCACCTGTCTGATGCTGGTGCTGGGTGAGCTGGTGCCTAAGCAGCTGGCTCTGCGTGAGCCTGAGGTGATGGCGGCCCGCCTGGCTTTTCCTCTTGAGCTTCTGGCTAATATGACGCGGCCGGTTGTTGCGGTTCTGCGTCAGTCTTCAAACCTGGTACTCAAAATGATGGGCGCCGGAGATGCTGTTACTCAGACTATGACTGAGGAGGAGCTTAAAGCCTATATTGCAGAAGGAGCCCGGACGGGAGTTCTTGAACATCAGGAACGGACGATGATTGAGCGTCTGCTCAGACTTGCCGACCGGCCAGTCAGAGCGATTATGACGCCGCGTAACGAGCTGTACTGGATTGACCGTCATTCCGGGCGTGATGCGCTTATTAAAGTCCTGCGTCAGACAACTTATGCCCGTATTGTTGTATGTGAGGGCGGGGTTGATAACCCCGTGGGGGTTGTGCTGGCTAAAGATATGCTGGACCGCACACTTGACGGCATGCCGGTGTCGATTGAGGCCGGGTTGCGGCCAATGGTTGTTGTGCCTGACAGTATATCAGCTTTCGATATGCTTGAGCGCATGCGCGCCATCCCACTGGGTATAGCTTTCGTTTTTGACGAGTATGGTTCGTTTGAAGGGGTGGTAACAGCCTCTGACCTGTTTGATGCGATTGTAGGTGAGAAAAACCACGAGACACAGCCTGCTGTGCATAATCCTCAGGCAGACAGCCAGAATGCTGTTCTGATGCTTGACGGCACAGAGTCAGCAGATGAGGTGAAAGATCGTCTTGGCCTCCGCCATCTGCCTGATGAGGGCAGTTATCATACCCTGGGTGGTATTCTTCTGGCGTTGCTGCGTCGTGTGCCCGCTGCTGGCGATAAGGTTATTTATTCGGGCTGGTTATTTGAGGTGCTTGAGATGGAGGGACGCCGCGTGGCCCGGGTCAGAGTCAGCCGTCAGAGCCTGGCAGAAAACTGATCTGACAGTGCTGGCGCGAGGTCTGCGCCAGCACAGGAACGCTCTAGTGTAGTGTGATTTTTCTGTTTGCCAGAGCTGTTTCTTCAGCGAAGTCGGGCCATTGATTGTGTGCCAGAGCCTGTAACGATGGTTTTGGCAGGTTCATTTTGCTGGCATAAATCCATAAATAAGATAACGCCCTGTGCACATATTCCCGCGTTTCAGCGTTGGGCAGCAGCTCCATATATAAGAAGGGATCTTCAGAGCTGACGGCACTGTCTCTTTCCCATTTTGCCAGTGCTGCCGGGCCGGTATTGTAGCTGGCCAGAAGGCGGATCATATCGCCCCCCTGCAGACCTGGCTGCTGAGTGGTATGCTGGGTCAGGTCAGCCAGGTAATGCACATACCGCTGTCCGATTTCAAGGTTCAGGCTTGGGTCATGCAGGGTGTCGACGGCCTGCTCAAACCGGTGGGTGATATTCGCTGGTGAAGGGCTTATGATAAAATCGGCAGTTAAAGGCATAATCTGCATAAGCCCGTGCGCCCCTGAGCCTGAGACAGCTTTGGCGTCGAAGTTTGATTCAAGTCGTGTCAGCGCATAAACCAGTGCAGGGTCCATGGTGAAACCATTTCTGGGTTTCAGCACAGGCAGAGGCGTATTGTCGTTTCGCTGTGTATGCGCTTCCCGGTTATTGATAGCTTCGGCCATTTCGGTTGCCAGATTGTGCAGACCGGCGGCTTCGGCCACAAGCTGAAAAGAGCGGGCCAGGGTAACGTCACGAAAATCAGCCCATGCCCGACGAATTGTCCGCTCAGCTCTTTCCTGCTCTCCCGTTTGCAGAAGTGCAAAAACGCGACGACCTATTTCAGTCCCGCCAACGGCTTCAAGGTCAATCTCTGTCAGCACCGGTGTGGAAGGAGCAGAATCTTTAAGTGCGCGTGTAAGCCCGGCTTTATGTACATAACTTTTGTCATGCCCGCCACCTGAGGCATGGAGCTGCTGTGACGCCAGCAGGCCATAGAAGGTGTCGGTGAAGCCTTCTGCATGCTGAAGCCACAAATGGTATTTATGGGTTTGTCCCAGCTTTTTATAGGCCCGTGAGGCCCAGAAAGCACAGGCTGCACGCATGGCTGGTGTTGCGTTTTCTGCATATGTCGCTTTGGTGAAAAAAGGCACGGCCTGAGCGTGCAGGTCTTTTTTCCACAAAGCGAGGCCTGCAATAAAGCCAGCCAGGGCATTTTTATTGTGTGTCTGCTCAAACCCTGAGCGTGCTATTTCGAGCGCGACGTCGGTATTACCCATTGCCAGCATTGCCTGTGCGGCTTCAGCTTTGAGCTGTGCGGCATAGGCGGGGGTCATACCCGGGGTTTTTTCAATCAGCCTGAGCGCGCTGCGTACCCCTTTGATGCCCCATCCGGCTCGTTCGCGCAGTGTACGGTCAAGCAGATGGTTGCGTGTAAAATCATAAGCGACATGACTGGCCGGAATACCGGCATAGCTCAGAACTTTCCCTGACGGGGGAAGCGGGGCAGGGCTTTTTTGCTGCGTAATGGCAGCCAGCCTGTCCCATATCGCTGAGGCATCAGCGTGTGTGCTGTATTGTTTTAGCCAGAGTCGAAGCTCTGCCACGCTGGGGTGGTAAGCCGGGTTAAGGTAACGGTCCGCCTCAATGTCTGCCAGAAGGAGGGTATCTGTCAGATGTGTGCTGCTGCTGATTGCCTCGCTAAAGGCGCCCTGTCGCTGCAGGCGAAAAATAGAGCGGATCTGAAGGCTTGCTTCAGAGGAAAGAGGTTTAGGAAGCGGGAGATCATCGCTACCATTGAAAGCCTGCCTGGGCATGACCATCGCCAGCTCATTGCTGTGCGCGTCCTGTCCTGGTTCAGGCGGTGCGGCATGAGCCTTCGTTGTTGTAACGCTGGCCCCTGCCCATAAAGCTGCTCCAGCCAGAATGGCTGTCGCTGCGATATGATTAGAGATTTGTCCTATCGCTCGCATGGCTGGCGGGATCTAGGGGTTTCTGCGTGAAAAAGCAACCTTGCAGTGCCGGGAAGTGCCTTCGCTGAGTTATAAACAGGGTGTGTTACACGCTTCGCTAATTTTATAAAATGACTATAATTTTCTTTTTAACTGTATGAAAAAATGAAATTTTTATATTAAATAAATAGTAATGAATGCGTGTTGTATGACATGAATTTCCCGGTGTTTTTAGTTTTTTTGCTGTAGCGTTTGTGCAACAAGAAGCAGAGTTGCCCATATGTCCTTGCGTGCAGCCGCGCTGGCGCGAAGCTGAAGGGGGTGGCGTATGCTCATCATGGGGAGTGGCTCAGGGTACTCTTCAAGGGTGAGGTCGTGCCATGTGTGTGCAGCAGGGAGCTTAGCTGACCCTGTCAGCACCCGGGAGGGCATACTGCCGCATAACAACAGCCTCTGAGGCGCAAAGAGCCTGATGGTCTGTTCGAGGAAGGGGCGGCAGGTCTGAATCTCGATCTCTGAGGGAGGGCGTCCGCCTGGTGGTCTCCATGGCAGAGCAGTTGCAAGGAGGAGGGTTTTTTTGTCGATTCCTGCCGCGTTAAGCATCTGATCAAGCAAAGAGCCACATAAGCCTGAGAAGACATTGCCACTACGGTCTTCATCAGCATCAGGAGCATCACCGATAATCATAAGCGGAGCGTGACGCGGGCCTTGCGCAAATAAGGTGTGAATCGCTGTTTTATAGAGCGAGAAGCCATGAAACTGCTCCATAACAGTTTTCAGCTCCGCAACGGAGGTTGCCTGTCTGGCGACCTTCCTCGCGGCTTCAACGCTTTCGCCTGGCATAGAAGCGTGCTGAGCAACCGGATTCCGGGCTCTTTGTGCTGCTGGCGGCGTTGCAGCGGCCTGCTGTCTCGTTTGTGGTGCTGCGGTAGCTGTATCTGTATGGCGCAGGGTGACAGGAACCGGTGTGAAAGTGCTCTCTCTCTGATCAGTTGCACTGTCACCTATCGCGGTATCGACTCCCCATTCTTCGTAAAGACGAAGAAGAGAAAGGGGAGAATGTGTCATATCACCATTACCTGAAAAGAAGAGAGTTTGGCTATTAGCTTCAGGCGGAGTAGAAAGGCAGGAGGGGTTCATATTAGTTTTTCCCTTTCTGTTGCTCCTGAGACCTGGGTTATTATGGTACTTTGTCGCTATTTGCCTACAGCTTTTGTGCTGTTTTTTTCTGTTAATGTAGCTGCAGATCCGTTTGCGCGTGCAGCATCAGTGCCAGAACTGGCACAGACACAGGGTAAAAAAATAACTGCCGCAAACCAGAAGGTCGATTCGGGCGCTTTTCTGGCCGGAATTGCCGCAAGGAGTCGCGGGGATGATTCTGAAGCTGCCCGTGCACTGCGTGCGGCCTCACAGGCTGACCCGGCTAACCGTGACATGGCTACCCAGGCTTTTGTTCTGAGTGTCCTGGCAGGTAGTCCTGAAGCTGTTGAGCTGGCCCGCAGAGAAGAGCAGTTTGCGGGGAAGGAAATTCTTTCCTCCTTTGTTCTCGGTAATCACGCTGCTCTTAAGGGAGACTGGCAGGCTGCTGCCCGTTATTATCAGCAGGGCAGTCAGGACCCGATGGCTCATCTGGTTCTGCCTCTGCTGCTGGCCTGGTGTGATCAGGCCGAGCATAAAACGCATGCTGCCCTTGATGCATTATCCCGTATACAGGGGAGCGTGCTTTCTCCTTTCTACACGTTGCATGCGGCATTAATTGCTCAGCTATCGGGTGACAGTGCTGAAGCTGGCCGTCTATTTGCTCAGGCGCAGCATGCAATGCCGGGTGAGGATCTTTTGCTTGCCCGCTCCTATGCTGCCTGGTGCTGGCAGAATGGTCAGCGTGATAAAGCACGAGAGCTTTTGCGTCATATGATTGATGCTGATCCGGTTCTCGCTCTGGCAGGAAAGCAGTTTCAGGCTGAAGTCAGTAAGTTTCCGGTTGATACGTCATTGCAGGGGCTTGCCCGGGCTTATGTGCTGACAGCGTTTCTTTTTCAGCAGCAGCTGCGTAATGCTGAGCAGGAGGCTATGAGCCCACAGGCCGCCAGACAGGCCCGTTTTCGTTTAAATGAGGCGACGCGGCTCATGCTCAGTTTTGCACTTGAACTTGACCCGCATATGTCTGAGGCCCTGCTGATGATGGCGGAAGTGCAGCAGGATGAGGGGCATCCACAGGCTGCCCGTGCTACGCTCTTGCGCATGCCATCAGGGAGCCCGCTGATGCCCGTTGCGGCGTTTAAACTGGCTCTTATTGATAATGAATCAGATCATCTTGATGAAGCCAGAGATAAGTTGCTTGCGCTGGTTAAAGATAACCCTGAGCTGGTGCTGCCTGTAAGTGAGCTGGGGAACACGGAAGCTTCCCGTAAAAACTGGCAGGGTGCATTTGCTGCTTATGATAAGGCGGTTAATTTATCCAGGGCAGGAGCACCGCTACGCGGGGTGAAGAAGGAATACTGGTCGTTATTATTTCTGCGGGCAGTTACGTCTTATGAGCTTGGGAACTGGCCAAAGGCTAAAGCCGATCTGAAAGAAGCATTGGCCTTGCAGCCTGATAATCCTTTGCTGCTTAATTTTCTTGGTTACTCTATGACCGAACAGCATGAAGACCTTGCTGAGGCTGAGCGCCTGCTGCGAAAAGCTGTTGAACTTGACCCGGATGATGCGGCTATTCGTGATAGTCTCGGCTGGGTTATGGTTGAGCGTGGGAACCTGAAGGAAGGTACACAATTACTGGAGAGGGCTGTCGCGCAGACACCTGAAGACCCGGAGGTGAATTATCATCTGGGTGAGGTTTACTGGCGTATGGGACGTCACAGAGAGGCTGTTGATCACTGGAATCTTGCTCTTGAACTGAAGCCTGAGCCGCGGGATGAAAAGCTGATCAGAGGTGCTCTTGCCCGGGCTGGCAATCTGCCTGATAAACAGGCTTCTGTGTCGCTATCAGGGTTGCCTGCAGGAAAATAAAAGAGAAATATAAGTTAGAATGTCTGAAAAAACAGAAAATGTTTCTTCGCAGATTTTTTCAGAGTCTGCTCGTGCAAAAATTAACCTGTATCTGCATGTGACGGGTAAAAGAGCAGATGGCTACCACCTGCTTGATAGCCTGGCTGTTTTTGCAGAAGCCTGCGATGAACTGCTTTATGAACCTGGCGATGAAGAACTGCGCCTGGAACTGACCGGACGATTTGGCGCCCCGCTGGGACAGGATGCTGCCGGACAGAATAATCTTGTGATGAAAGCTGCAGCTATGGTGCAGGCTGCTGCAGGTGGAGCTGCCAAAGTGCCTGGGGGACGGCTTGTGCTGCGAAAAGAGCTGCCGGTTGCCTCTGGTATCGGTGGGGGGTCAGCAGATGCAGCTGCAGCACTTCGTCTGCTCAGTCGTGCCTGGCAGGTTGAGCCTGATAGTGAGGCATTGTCACTGATGGCTGAAAAACTCGGGGCAGATGTTCCGGTGTGTCTTGATAGTCGGGCCGCCCGCATGGAAGGCATCGGTGAGAAACTCTCTGAGGCACCCGCCCTGCCTCCTTCCTGTGGTATATTACTGGTCAATTGTGGTGTCGCGGTTTCAACCCCTGAGATCTTCCGCCGTCGCGATGGTCGTTTTGTGCCCCGGGCAGATCTGCCTGATGCCTGGCCTGATGCGCAGTCTCTGGCTGGTTTTTTGTCGCTTCAGAGTAACAGCCTGCAGGACGCAGCATGCCTTGTTTGCCCGCCTGTCAGAGATGTCCTTAATGTGCTGGCTGATATCCCGGACAATTTACTGGTGCGTATGAGCGGGTCCGGGGCAACATGCTTTGCTATTTTCCCAGATGACGCAACCGCCCGGCAGGCTGCTTATTCGCTTTCCCGAAATCGGCCTGAATGGTGGGTCTGGGGTGGAGGCTTCTGTTGAGCCGCCTTATATATGTGAGATAAATGCATCAGGTAAGGGAAACTGTTGCAGGTATTCATGCTCTGGTATGAATGTTTTTTATGCGGAGAAAAGCTATGGTGTCAAAAGTAGATCTGACGTTGGCGGATGATCTTGAATCCGTGGTGATGACTCTCTCCTCTGATGATGAGTCTGCTGAGGCAGTTAAAGTTGCGCTGTCTGCTGAACAGGTAACATCATTGCTTCAGGTGCTTGGCCGCGTACGTGAAACGATGCTGAAGGATAAAGCCGTACCACCCATTGAAGGGGCACGTTTTTCTGCTGTTTCGAGAACACGCTGGGCACTGCAGCCGGAAGTAGTAACCGGTGGATCAGTCCTTGCATTTCAGCACCCTGCTTACGGGCCTGTCGGGCTGGTTTTAACGCCGAATGATTCGGAGAAGCTGGTACGCGGCCTGCAAATCCATCATGGCCTCAGGGTTGAAGGACGTCCTGATGACAGGAAGCTTAATTAAGGCCTGAGTTTTTTGTTATAAGAGGAATATCGGGCCATAATACGCTGATAGCAGCCAGAAATTAACTGGCCGCTATCAGTGAGGTAATGTGCTGATTAAGTATCAGCTATTTTTTCCGAATGCAGGACGGGTTGCCTCAAAAAGAAACCACGTGCGGCGTTCTGTCTCATCAATCCAGTTTTCAAGCAGGCTGGCTGATGCAATATCGCCGGCTTCATCACACAGTGCATGCACTTTTCTCATATGTGTGGTGAGTGCAAGATTGTCTTCGCGCAGCTCAGCCAGCATATCCTCAGGCGTAACGTAGAGGGCATCATTATCTGCAATTTTTGTACGGCGGCTGATCTCGCCGATTGAGTGCAGAGTTGTTTCTCCGATTTTGCGGGCGCGTTCAGCCAGAGGATCCGTCATTGCGAATATCTGGTCGCTCTGTTCATCGAGCAGGAGGTGGTAGTCACGAAACTGACGGCCACTCATGTGCCAGTGAAAATTTTTCGTCTTAATATAAAGTGCAAATGTGTCAGCCAGCAGGTCTCCCAGGCCGATACCAACTTCTTTAACAGCCTTAGCTGGCAGATCTGTCGGGGTGCCAAGATACTCTTTAACGTGAGCTGATTTAGCTTCTGAAGATGCTTTAGTCATGAATCCTGATCCTTACTGTACTATGTTGATGCACTGAAAATCATTCGTGACGCATATAATAATGTGTGAATAACAGGACTTAAAATAAAGAGGTATTTTCTATTTTATTTAAAAAAACATAAAATTGTTATTAAAAATCTTACTCAAAGCCGGGTGGGCGGCTGAGTAATTTATCCTGTGCCTGCGCCAGTGTAAGGCTGCCGGAAAGGAAGCTCGCAATAGTTTCAGTAATGGGCACATGCACATTATGGCGTCGGGCAATGCTGAGAAGAGCGCTGGCTGTAGTCACACCCTCGGCAACGCCAGGAAGTGTGGTAAGAGCTTCCTCTTTCTTGCTTCCCTGTCCAAGAGCCAGACCCATCCGGTAATTTCGTGAGGCCGGACTTGTGCAGGTGAGGAGCAGGTCTCCGATACCAGCCAGACCTGATAAGGTGGCCGGCTGTCCACCAAGTGCTGTCGCCAGGCGTCCGGTTTCGGCGAGCCCCCTGGTAATCAGAGCTGCCCGGGCATTTTCCCCCAGGCCAGCTCCCATGGTGGCACCTGCTGCAATAGCAATTACGTTTTTAGCTGCTCCGCCCAGTTGTACCCCTGTGCAGTCAGTGCTGGTGTATAGCCGAAACAAGGGTGATGAAATCAGTTCGGCAATATGTTGTGCTGTTTCATGCTGAGTAGCAGCAATAACAGCTGCGGCGGGCAGGCCTGCGGCAATTTCATGAGCAAAGTTTGGCCCTGAAAGAAAGGCACCTTTCAGGTCTGGTCTGACCCGCGCCAGAATTTCAAGTGGAAAGTCCAGAGTGGTTTGCTCAATGCCTTTGCAGCATAGCAGGACAGGTGCCTGAGGCAGAAGTGGCAAAACAGATGCAAGGTGCTGAACGGGGATAACAACAACGCTCAGGTCGGTTGTGACAGGGAATGTGTCAGAGACTGTGATGTCTGCTGGCAAGGGGTGGTCACGTAGTCGCGGCATGGCTCCCGAAGGCAGGCGGGCAGACGGGTTGCGTGCCCATAATCTTACATTTGCGCCGGTTTTATGAATATGCAGAGCAAGAGCGCATCCCCACGCACCGGCCCCAAAAACAGTAATATTTGTCATGACACGACTTTGCCAGAAAGTAATGAATCCGGCAAATAACCGAATTACAGTGCTGAGAGGAAAGTATCAGGCCGTAAGTGCTGTTGCCGGTGTTTCAGCACAGTTGCTCAGATGCGAAAACAATGCTGGTGTCTGGCTTTTTTTTACAAGAGCCTCACGCAGCATACATACGACACCAGGCACGCAGTTGCCGCATTTGGCTTTGCAGCCTCTGGCAGCATAGATATCGCGCGGATGTGTCGCACCATATTCAACAGCATGCTCGACATCTTTGTGCGTAAGAGAGTTGCAAGAGCAGATGATCATTGTGATCGTTCCGATTCCTGAAGAAACTTATTTTTTTATACACGAATGAGAATTATTCGCAATAAAATTTTTTCTGATGAATTTCAGTGAGATGAGGTTCTTATTGCGAGGCAGGTTTATAATGTAGAAAAATATGTATGATGAGAAATAGACGTGTTAATAATAATAAAATTTTTAATATTTTTTCAAAATTAAGCTCATTAAACAGGAGATATTTTTGTCTTTTAAAAAAATAAAAACGGCGATGACTGATTTTTTATTATTACTTTTTAAAAATGACGAAGCTGATGAGGGGCGTGAAGAGGGTAAGGTGAAAATCCGTGATATTCCCTCGCGGCATAACTATGAGGTCAAAGGCTTTCATCTGCGTATGCAGGGGGTACTGGCTTTTATTGTTGCGGCGCTGACCCTTTACACGTTTGGGCGTTTTTGCCTGTCATTACTGTGGGGCGGGATACTGGCCATCATTTGCTGGCCGGTTGCATCGCGGCTTATGCGCCGGTGGCCATCCTCCCATGGTCGTTCAGCCGTGGCTGCTGCATGTGTTGTTGGTGTCGTGCTTATTTTTGTCGTGCCCATGATTCTGCTTGTCTCCGTTTTAACAGACGAGGCGGGTAAGGGTATTGCCTGGGTTAAAGATATTATCCAGAACGGATTGCCGGAGCCTGTCTGGGTGGAGCGTTTGCCCTGGGGGGCTGCTGCTGCTCATGGGTGGTGGCAGCAAAATCTTGCATCACCTGAAGAGCTGCGTAACCTTTTTGGTCACCTGAAATTCGATCAGCTGATGAAACCAGCCGCGTCACTTGGGCATAGTTTCGTTAGTATACTCGTTATCATGGGTTTTGCCCTGCTTATTCAGTTTTTCTTTCTTCGTTCAGGCGATGAAGTCGCTGTGCGGTGTGAGCGGCTTGGCGTGCGGCTTTTTGGTGTGCGTGCCAGAATGGTCTGTTATTATATTGTCAGCGCTGTGCGCGGTACTATGGCAGGTCTTGTGCTTGTTGGTCTTGGCGAAGGGGCACTTATAAGTGTCGCATATTTTGTTGCGGGAGCACCTCAGCCGGTACTGCTTGGAGTTTTTACCGCTCTGGCTTCAATGATACCTATTGTCGGGTCAGTTGCTCTGCTGGTGTGCTGTCTGCTGATTGCTGTAAAGGGGAGCATGATTTCGGCAATTTGTGTTGCTGTGTATGGTTCTTTTATTCTTTTTATGGGGGATCATTTTGTCCGGCCTGTCCTGATAGGGGGCTCTGTGCGTCTGCCATTTGTATGGGTGCTGATGGGTATTCTGGGAGGGCTTGAAACCTGGGGTATTAAAGGGTTGTTTATTGGTCCGGTACTGACTGCGGTTGCATATTTTATATGGAGTGTAGCGTCAGGGGGCGGGCTGGCAAAAAAGAGTAAATCTGAACTATTGGCTGATTGAAACTGCACGGTGAGCTGGTCGGTTTTTTAACAGGCCAGTTTTTGGATTTATATAAAAATTTAAAGTTTTTATAATTATTTAGTAAAATTTATTTTTAATTTTTTCTTCGCTGCGTTGTTTGCTGTTTTTCTAAGGGAAGAAGTCCTTTACAGCCTGTATATGACATGCGACTGTGCCTGTCATATTGTTGGCGGTTAGATTAATCTGGCTGGACGGTTTTAACGCACGGATACTTTTATGGCAGCTTCTCAAGAGGAAAACGCAACTGTAGCGCAGGTATGGAACAATCAGCGCGTTCTGGTGTGTAGTGGCGGACGGTATGAGTCTCAGGCAAATGCTCAAATTCGTGAGTCTATTATGGACGGATGGGTTGAGTGTTTTGGTGAAGAAAATGTGACGGCTGTTCATATTAGTGGTGCAGCTGAGTCTATCGCATTTCTTAAGCCTACGATTGTTTTTGCTATTGGATCATATCTGCCTGAGAGTACTTATTTTGGTGAAGTATGTCGTGAGGCCAAAAAAATTGGTGCGACGACTGTTTTCTGGGCGACAGAAGATCCCTACGAGCAGGACGCTAATTATCGCGTAGCTGACGATTTTGACGTTATTTTCTCCTGTGACCGCTGGGGGCATAATTTTTATCAGCGTGACCGGGTTTTTCATCTGCCGCTCGCCGCGAGCCGCAAGCTGCATTATGCACCAGTCGTAAGTGAAGAGCAGCGTCACATTGATGTTCTTTTTTGTGGTGTCGCTTTTACCAGCCGTAAAGATATTGTCCGTAATCTTCTCCCGTCTCTGCGTCGTCTGAATATTCGTATCATCGGACCAGGCTGGAATGAGTTCGGTATTGGCTTCTCTGATGATCGTATTGATAAAAAACAGCTGGTTGAGCTTTATCAGCATTCGCGGATAGTGCTTAATCTTGGGCGTTCGCTGCACTTTGAAAATAAACGCTTCATGATTTCTCCCTCAACGCCGGGGCCCCGTACGTTTGAGGCAGCCGCAGCTGGTGCGTTTCAGATTTTTCATGAAGATACATATGAGCTTCGCCGGTATTACCCGGCCAGTGAAATTCCGTCCTTCTCGAATAAGCGGGATTTTGATCGTCTGATCAGTGAGTATCTTGCCGCACCGGAAAAACGCTTGCAGGCGACAAAACTGGCGCAGAAGAGAACCCTGGAGCAGCATACTTATGGTAATCGTATTCGTGAGGTTGTGAAAATTCTTGAGGATCTGAAGCTGATAGTGCTCTGATGAAGGCGGTCAGAGGGTTCGTAACTTAAAATCCGTCATATCTTTTGTCGTTTGTAACTGGTTGCTTTTTTGTAGTATTTTCGATGTGTCGGGTTATAAAGTTCGGATTTTGAAATGTCATTATTAAAGCTAAAGCGTAAAATAGACTGGGCCGCTTTTGATGGTGAGTGGTATAAGAAACAGTACCACTCGGTATTGTCTTTTTTCGAGTTATCTCAGGATGGCGAGATCGAAGAGTTTTATAAAACAAAAGGGAGAGACCTGAAGCACTCTCCCAATCCATTTTTTGATGAATCCTGGTATCTGCTACGTTATTCTGATGTGCGTGAGCTGGTTGCTTCAGGTGAGTATCATTCAGGTTTTGATCATTATGTCCGGGTGGGAAATCTTTCACACAGCCCGCACTGGTTGTTTGATGAAGAGTATTATCGTCGTCTCTACCTCGATGTTTCGCCCGAAACATTAAGAGAGAATAATATTCGTAATGGCTATGATCATTATTTAAATCAGGGGAGCCGTCAGCTTAATTCTCCCTCTGTGTTTTTTGATCCGTCATTGTTTATTTCAGAAAATCCTGATTTTAAAATTGATATTGAAGAGGGGCCATATATTGCGCTTTTGCGGTCTGTGCCTGAGCCGGCCGTGTATCAGAAGCGTATGTCCTGGTATTTTGACCCGGACTGGTATGTAAAAACATATCCGGATGTCTGCGAAGACGGGGTGTTATGGCAGGGACCTCTGCATCATTATCTTACTAATGATACCCCTTTGAAATATAATCCCAATCAGTATTTTTCTGAAGATTTTTATCTGAGCTGCTACGTTGATATTGCCGGTGCAGTGCAAAATGGCGGTTTCAGGAACGGCTACGAGCATTTTGCCAAATATGGGCAATATGAACTGCGCCAGCCTGAGCCTGAGCTGTCGTTGCGGGTTTATGCAGAAAATACCAAAGTTAAGACTGAAGTCGCTAAATATGCAAAGTCTAGTTTTTTTGTTTATTATGTGATGAACAATGGCATTATTGATCAGTCAGGTTACACTGAAGAAGAAATAGAGAGTATTTCTAAAGACGTGTACCAGCGTATGAGCCGCCTGCGGCTTCCGTTACTTTTGCGCTCAAAAATTGATTTTTCGTGTGAAAATCCTGAGGTCAGCGTTATTATCGTGGCTTATAATAATTTTGCCATGACTATGACAACGCTTGCGTCACTACGTGATAATTATGATGGGCGCATTCAGGTTATCCTGGTTGATTCTGGCTCCTCTGATGAGGTCAAGCATATCGAGCGCTATGTAAATGGGCTGGATATTATCAGAACTGTAGGCAATGTTGGTTTTCTGGCAGGCTGTAACGCAGCGCTGGATAAGGTTAAAGCAGACTATGTGCTATACCTCAATAATGATCTGGAGCTGATGCCTCTAGCGCTGGAAACAGCGCTGGCCCGATTTGTAAAAGAGCCTGAGGCTGGTGCGGTTGGTGCAAAGATCATTCGCACGAACGGTCTGTTACAGGAGGCCGGGTGTATCATCTGGCAAAGAGGTGCGGCATCGGGTTATCTTCGCGATCAGCTGCCTGATGTTCCTGAGGCGAATTATGTTCGTTCTGTTGATTTTTGCTCAGGCGCTTTCCTGCTTGTACGTACGAATATTCTTAAAGAGCTGGGTGGGTTTGATGCTGATTATGCCCCGGCTTATTTTGAAGATACCGATCTGTGTGTTCGTATTAATAAAATGGGTTTTGATGTCGTATATGACCCGGGCGTTACCGTTATACATTATGAGTATGGTACGTCGGGGTCCAGTGGCAGCAACCAGCTCATGCTCATTAATCAGCAGCGTTTTATCGAAAAAAACAGCGATTATATAGAGCAGCGTCTGCCGCGGCATGACGGGCAGCTTCTTTATGCGCGCTCAGCATATCCTTCGCTTAAGCGTGTGTTGTTTGTTGAAGATTATTTGCCTTTCCGGCATCTGGGTTCGGGTTTTACCCGTTCAAATGACATTATTACGGTATTAACGAATTGTCTGGGATGTCATGTTACTGTGTATCCGGTATTTAGAAATACCGGTGAGGGAGATGATGTCTATTCCGGGTTCCCAGATCGTGCAGAAATTATGTGGAATAAAGGGATAGATGATCTTACAGATTTTCTGAAAAGTCGTCCTGGTTATTATGATGCCATATGGGTTGCGCGTACTCATAATGCGGAGCGTGTTGCACCGGTTCTGGCTGATGTTGCCGGTGTTATGCCGGGCTGTAAGGTTATTCTCGACACAGAAGCTGTCGCCGCGGGGCGTGAGCAGCAAAAGGCGGCTCTGCGTGGTGAGCAGGCACAGCATAGTCTGGATGAAATGCTGAGGCAGGAGTTTCGTTCTGCAGGTGTTGCGCAGAAGTTTGTTGCGGTGAATGAACGCGATGCGGCGACCCTGCGCAGGCTGGGGATGCAGGATGTCACCGTTCTGGGGCATCTGCAGTCTCCTGATCGTTCTGCTCCTGGCTATGATGCGCGGAAGAATCTTTTGTTTGTAGGTGCTGTACACGACAAAGATTCTCCGAATTTAGATTCGCTTATCTGGTTTGTAACGCAGGTTCTGCCTTTGCTTGATGGCAGGTTGCCTGATGATGTGACATTTGATGTTTGTGGTTTTTGTGGCGCAGATATTGATCTTGCTGCGTTATTACCCCATCCGCGCGTAAGGGTGCTTGGTCGGGTTGATGCACTCGCACCAGTTTATAATGCACATCGTGTTTTTGTTGCACCAACACGTTTTGCAGGTGGTATACCCTATAAAATTCATGAGGCAGCAGCTCATGGCCTGCCAATTGTTGCGTCAGATATTTTGCGTGAGCAGGTTGGCTGGCAGGATGGCACTGATATGCTGGCCTGTGATCATATGAATGCGTCTTCGTTTGCAGAGGCTATTGTAAAGCTTTATACAACGTCAGATCTGTGGGGAGAAATACAGCATAATGCGCTTGAGCGTATCGCCCGGGAAAATCAGCCGCAGGCCTATATTAACGCTATTGAGAAAATAATAATGATGTGACTACGTTTGTAAGACATCATGGTGTGTAAATATGTTTTTTTTACTGTGAAGTAACCGGCAATGATCGTAGCGCGGTGAGTGACAGTAAAAAAGCGTGAGCAGGGGTCAAGAGGGACAGATGGCCGTTATTTATAATACGAACTATACAAACAATCCGAATGCTTATCTGACCCTTGCTGTGCAGCGGGCAGCAGTCGAGCTGCTGGGTAAAGAGCACGTCGTGGTTGCCGATAATCATAACCTCGGCGCACTGGCTGCGGCAGGTGAGCATGATACACTGCTCTGTATTGACGGGCAGCGTATCAATATGGCCCTTTTGCAACGTGTTCGGCCTGCCTTTAAGACTATGATTTTGTGGACGTTTGAAGATCCTTTTATGAAGGACTTCAATGTCGCCAATGCGGGTTTGTTTGATTATATTTTCACAAATGATCCGTCCTGTGCTGAGGCTTACGGGAATAAAGGGCATTATTTACCGCTGGCTGCTTCACGCTCGCTGCATGATCGTAAGATTAAAAAAGCTGATGAGCTTGAGTATGATATTTTCTTTGCGGGGACGATGTGGCCAAACCGCGTTAAAACTCTGCGTCATATTATCGCAGCGTTCCCTGATGCACGCCTGAAGCTGATTTGTCCAGGCAATGAGTACCTGCCACCTTTGTCATCCGACCTTGCAGAGCTCGCTATTCAGCGTTCTGTCAGTCACGAGGCTTTTGTCGATTTTGCCAATGTCAGTGCTGTGACTCTGACTATGTTCCGTGATTATGCCAGTCATGGTGACACCAGCCAGGCGACAGCTCCCGGGCCAAGATTTTATGAACTTGCTTTAGCTGGTACCGCTCAGGTTATTGAAGCGCCTGAAGCAATGGATAGTAAATATTTTGACGACGTTAAAGGTATTGCCCTGGCGCGTCATACTGGTGGTGTCATTGCGGCGATTGATGGTTTTCTTAATAACAGCACGTTACGTAACAGAGCGGCTCAGGCTGCTAAAAAATCTGTTATGGAAAAGCATCTTTATGAAAACCGTATCAATAAAATTATGGATGTAACCGGCGCTAATTTATATAAGCGTCCGGCAGCTGCTGTTATTGAAGCGAAGAAAGTGCGTCCTCTTCGTGTGCTGATGTGTACTCATTCGACCAAATATGAGGCAGCCTGGGGCGGTGTGGAAGTATACCAGGAAACATTGTGTACTTTGCTTGGGCGTGAGGTTGATTTTTATTACTGGCTCAGACGTGACGGATGCTGTCGCCTTCTGACGTCCAGTGGTGAAGAGGTTGAGCGCTTTGATGTGCCTGAGGTCGGCTGGACAGACGCCATGTGCGATGCTCCTGAGGAAGCAGCTTTTTCTAATGTTATCAGTCATTATAATTTTGACGTTGTGCATTTTCAGCATCTTGGTCACCATGCTCTGTCGCTGCCCATTATTGCAAAAGCCTGTGGTGCCGGCGTTGTTTTCTCTGCTCATGATTTCTGGCTGATTTCGTCGCGTTATAATTTACTCGACCAGAGCTTCATTTATGATGAAGAGCTTACAAAATCGGTTGTTGCTTACGATAATATTCTTAAAAATTCGTCGAATATTGAGTATGGCGGCGAGCAGACCCGACGTGCCTTTGTCGCGACTATGCTGCATTCTGTTGATTTGCTGCTGTTCGGAACCGAGCATTCTTACAATCTGGTCAGTGAAGTTTACCCGATTGTTAAAGAAAAAAAATGCGCTATTCTGGGTATCCCTTCACCACAGAGCACACTGCCTGTAACGCGCAAGAGTTATGCCCCTCTTGTGAATGGTAAACTGGGTGTCGCTATTGTTGGTAATTTTTTACGCACAAAAGGCGCCGATACGATCCTTAATCTGATCGCACTGGCTCACCCGGATCATTTCCATTTTCATATTTTTGGTGCTGTTCATCCTGAATATCAGCAGGTTCTGAATAGTATGATGGCGCCGAATGTTACAGTGCACGGCCAGTATTCGATGGGTAGCACAGATGCCCTGAAAGTGGCGGATGTTGCGCTTAACCTGAGTATATGGCCTGAGACTTACTGCATTTCGCTGTCAGAAGCATGGCAGAATGGCCTTATCCCTATCGTGACCGATATCGGTGCGCTTCATGATCGTGTTGAAAATGGCGTAAACGGTTTTAAAGTGCCTGTTAATAGTCCTTCCGTTGTTCTGGCCCGCCTTGAGCTTCTGCGTGCATCTGAGACACTTCGCCAGAAGATTATGAGCAATATTACGCCTGCGCTGTGGCCTGATGCAGAAAAATATGGTCGTGAGCTTTATAAAATTTATCAGGATGTTGCTCCGGTTCAGCGTCTTGGCTTCTCTGAAATGCAGATTGATGCAGGGCAGGTTCATTTACTGCCTCATGAGATCTGGCGTAAGCAGGCTCCGCCTCGTCATATCTTTGATCCGCCAACAATGCGTGATCTGAGTGTAGAGTTGCCTGAAGTTGTAACCGACTGGTTCGCTATTCAGGATGCAGAATATTATATTGATGATATCTGCCATCATGTTTTTGCTGAGAGTGAACTTTCTGACTTTGATAAGGCTTATGAATTTCATATTCGTGGCTGGCATATGGTCCCGCGTGTTACGACGACCGGTACACTGTATACTGTTCTTATCGGCAGCGAAGATCAGCCTGTTATTTTCATTCCCTGTGTCAGAGAGTCACGCCCTGACGTACTGACAATTTATCCTGATGCTCCTCGTCGTTCAGGTTTTGCAGGTCAGGTGGCTCTGCGTGGAAAGTGGTGTGAAGGTACGTTCCGTATTGGTCTGGTGAACGTAATTAATGGCCGCGGCAGCTTTGCTCTGACAGCTTTCCAGATTGAAGTTGAAGGTGCAAAAATTAACCGTATCATCCAGAGCCCATCATCTGTTGAACGTGTCATTGCTGACTTCCAGCGTATTTCTCATCAGGATAGTCTGCTGAGAGGCATCAAGCTCAAGCACCTGAATCACAGGCGTCCTCTTGAAATTACTCGTGCAAATGGCATCGAGTACTATATTGATGAATGCACGTCTCTTATCGGTAGTCCGGCTCCTGAAATTACAAAAAATAATTTCATTCTGAAGGGATGGGCGTTCCAGCATAATACCCGTGCTGCTGGTCAGATTTTTCTGGCCTGCATTTCGGAAGACAGTGAAAGCATGTTCTTTGTTGGAACGGAGCGTAGCCCCAGAAGTGATGTAGGCGGACTGTTTTCAGACTCACCGCTCTGCGCAGGATTTTCTGTAGAGATATCTTTTAAAACAGGTTTATCTCAGCACTTCAGTGGTAATTACCGCGTTTGCTTACTTAATGTTATCAATGATTCTGTAAGTATAGAGCCGCTTAATATTCTGCTGACTCTTGATAATAATATTTTGAAAAAAGTAAGTGATAGTGATTTGTCAGAGAAAGTGACAAATCACATTCATCATATTTTTGAAAGTCATTTACATGCAGAAGCAGCAGGCCTGAAACTGGTCTGAGCTGATTATTTCTCCACAGCCATGGTCTGTGGAGAAATATCTCCCCTGATTTTTGGGGTTATGACTTCAATATTTTAATAAAACAAAGCCAGGTGCACAAATGTCAGTCCCTGGCTTTATTTTTATGAAGTGAAAATTTTCTCAGCAGTTCTTACCAGGCTGGTTACGTTGCCAGGTCCCCGTTCAGGAGCTTCAAGCCGTGGGCCAAGCCGTGCTTTAAATACCATAGGTACTGGTGGAAGCTTATAGAACGGCCAGCCTTGTGAGAGGTATGGAGAGGCAGATTCAATAATAACCGGTTGAACAGGTTTGCCGGTGCGCTGCGCTATGATGGCAAAGCCCCCCTGAAATGTACCTGTTTTTTCACCAGGTTTAGAGCGCGTTCCTTCCGGGAATAGTAAAAGTTGCGCGCTTTCGTCGAATGAGCGTTGAATTTCAGGGAAAAGTTTATTTAACGGTTTAATTTCAAGGTAGCCTGCCGTGCGCAGTGTCATGCCCATGGCGTAGCGTTTCCATATAGAGCTTTTTGTCACTGCGATGGCATTGGGTAGTAAGGAGGCCAGAATCATACCATCCATGCGGGAGGGATGGTTGGAAATAATAATCAGGTCTTTTTCTTTTTTAATTTTTTCTATTTCATCGAAATCGCATGTAAAGAGCTTTGATTTAATGAGGTAGCGAACACCTGCGCCTGACATAATGGCCAGCCATTTACGCCCCAGACAGCGCCGGAATGGCGTGTCAGGCAAAAATAAATTAATCAAAAATGATCCGGCATCCATGATTATAAAAAGTAATCCGAATACGATCAGGGAAAGAAAAAATTTTATATGAATTAAAATGATATCTGCAAATTTCATGGTGAGCGGCCAAAATTATGTATTTATTAAAATTAACTTTTATACATAAATTTTTTGTAATGCAACCAGAGGAAAGTGACACGACACCATATGGGAGGGTTTTACGTTTTCTAAAGCAGGTGCTTTTTCGCGGCAGATGGCCTGTGCATAAGGGCAGCGAGGGTGAAAATGGCAGCCTGAAGGGCGTGAAACCGGGCTTGGAATATCCCCTGTAATGGCAGGTAGCCCTGTTTTTCCTTTTGTGGGGTGAGGGATCGCCTGTGTCAGCATGCTGGTGTAAGGGTGAGCCGGCGTGTGAAGAACGGTGTCTGTTTCACCTATTTCCACAATCGAGCCGAGATACATCACGGCAACACGCGTTGATATTTGTCTGACGACCGAGAGATCGTGAGAAATAAAAACATATGTCAGGCCGAGCTGGTCCTGCAGGTCTGCGAAAAGGTTAATAATCTGAGCCTGAACTGAGACATCAAGGGCTGAGACAGGTTCATCAGCAACAATTAACTGCGGTGAAAGAGTAAGGGCGCGGGCAATGTTAATACGCTGCTTTTGTCCGCCCGAAAATTCGTGAGGGTAGCGCTCAAGTGCAGAGCGGGGTAGCCCGACAAGATCAAGTAATTCTGTGAGGCGGGCAGTTATCATATCTGCCGTGCGTTTGCCGTTTATCGGGTCAGCATGCACACGCAGCGGTTCAGCCAGCAGGTCGCCAATACGGCGGCGTGGATTCAGGGAGGCTGATGAATCCTGAAAAACCATCTGAAGTCTCTGACGCAGAGGGCGTAATTTTCTTTCTGAAAGCCGGGTGATGTCCTGTCCATCAAATAAAATACTGCCAGATGATGCAGGCAGCAGGCGCAGCAGGCAGCGGCCAAGGGTTGATTTGCCGCATCCTGACTCGCCAACCAGCCCAAGCACTTCGCCCTGCCTGACCGAGAAGGAGATATCATCAACGGCTTTCAGCGTTTTTCTGCCTGGCAGCTGATATGTCTTGTGCAGGTGGCGCACTTCAAGAAGGGTTTTGGTTGTGTCTGGTGCAGGTATCGACATTTCTAGTGTTCCTGCTGGCCTGAAGTGGAGAAAAAGCATGCAGCCTGCTGACCATTTCCTGCAGGGGAGAGAGGTGGAATAGTCGAGCAGATTGTCTGTGCATCGTGGCAGCGTGGTGAGAAGGCACAGCCTGCGGGTCGCTCGTGCGGGGCGGGGGGTGTGCCTGCAATAGCGGGTAGTCTGTGGGGGCGTTCACCATAAAAAGGAGGAATGGAGTTAAGCAGAGCTGTTGTATAAGGGTGCCTGGGGTGAGCAAAAAGTGCTTCGGCCAGCCCTGTCTCGGCGATGCGTCCGGAATAGAGTACCATAACGGAATCACATGTTTCTGCCACGACGCCCATGTCATGCGTAATGAGCAGAACAGATGACCCGTGTGTGTCACGTAATGTGCTGATGAGTTCGAGTATCTGCGCCTGTACTGTGACATCAAGAGCTGTTGTTGGTTCGTCAGCAATCAGGAGTGTGGGGTTACACGATAAGGCCATGGCAATCACAGCCCGCTGGCGCAGCCCACCGGATAACTGATGGGGGTAACGGTTTGCTGTGCGTGTCGGGTCAGGCACGCCCATTTCGGCGAGGAGTTGCACGGTGCGTTCGCGGGCCTGTTTGCGAGAGAGGCGCTCATGCGCCATAATCTGCTCATCAATTTGCCAGCCCACAGTATAAACAGGGGTGAAGGCAGTCATTGGGTCCTGAAAAATCATGGCAATGTCACGCCCGCGAATGGCGCGCATTTTCCTGGCTGAGAGGCCAACCAGTTCCTGCCCCCTAAAGCGTACAGAGCCAGTAATTTTCAGTCCTGGCGTATCAAGTAGTCCCATAATGGCGGTAGCTGTAATGGATTTGCCAGAGCCTGATTCGCCAACCAGGCCGAGAATTTCGCGTTCTCTGAGCGTGAAGGAAATATGCTCAATGAGGGCTACAGAGCGCCCGTGTGAGGGAATGCTGACACACAGGTCTTTAACTTCCAGCAGGGGCTGAGATGTGGAGGGGGAAAAATTAACGGCCATCACGCACCCTGGGGTCAAGGAGAATATAAAGAATATCGACAACAGCATTGGCAAGAACGACAAAGGTGGCTGAATACATCACCGTTGCCATAATGAGGGGCAGGTCGAGGTTCGTCAGAGCCTGATATGTCAGGCGGCCCACACCAGGCAGACCAAACACGACTTCTGTCAGCAAGGCACCACCACCCAGCAGCTGTGCAAAATCAAGACCAAAGAGCGATACGTAAGTAATGGCTGAGGTGCGCAGACCATGAAAAATCAGGATGCGGGCTGGCGAAAGACCTTTGGCGCGTGCTGTGCGCATAAAATCTTCCTGTGCCAGAGCGACAAGGTCAGCCCGTAATATACGGCTGTAAATGCCAATAAACATAACGGCCAGCACACACCAGGGAATAACCAGAGCTTTAAACCATGCCAGGGGGTTTTGCGTCAGCGGCACATAACCTGGTCCGGGCACCCATGAGAACAGCCATGTGTCATGATAGCGGCTGAGTGAAATCAGGTTGGCAACCTGGCCCAGCCAGAAAACAGGCATAGAAATACCGACAAGGCCGAGCATTATCAGAGTGCGGTCAACCCAGCTTCCTTTCATGGCTGCGGCCAGTGTGCCCATTGCCACTGAGACGATAAGCCAGATGACAGCACTGCCACAGACCAGGGAGAGGGTAACAGGGGCTGCCTGAATAATTTCAGGTACAACCTGTTCACCACGATTAGCATAAGAGGTCAGATCCCGGGTGATGAAGAGTTTTTTCATCATGGTGGCGTACTGAAACGGCAGAGGGCGATCAAAGCCGTATTCATGTCGTACTTTTTCCATCGTCTGGGGGGAGGCATTGCGTCCTGCAATGCGTGCCGTCGGGTCAGCTCCGGGCGTTGCAAAAAAGACCAGAAATACCAGAACGGAAATACCAAACAGGACGATAAGCGTCTGCCCGACCCTGCGGAGAAAAGCTGAGAGCATAGAGTTTTCCTCCTTCAGCGCGAACGGCGCGTGGCGTTGCGAATGTCCAGGGCGTCTCGCAGGCCATCACCCAGAATGTTGAGGGCAAGAACAACAAAAACAATCGCAAGGCCCGGAGCAATGGCAACGACAGGGCGGGAGTAAATCAGTCCTTCCCCATCCTGAATCATGGTTCCCCATGAGGCAGCGGGAGCCTGTACACCAAGTGACAGGAAGGAGAGGGCGCTCTCAGCCAGTAAAGACAGCGCCATGAGGAGCGGGCCAAGCACAACCAGAGTGATCAGCACATTGGGCAGAATATCAAACAGGAGCACACGCCACTGAGGCACACCAAGGCAGCGTGCTGCTGTGACAAACTCAGCCTGTCGCAGCACCATAACCCGTCCGCGTACAGGACGTGCAGCATAAGGGACATAAACCAGTGCAATAATGATGATGGGAATAAGCAGGTTATCAGCTTCAATCGTAAAAGGGCCAATTTGCAGCCCGTGCCTGACCGTGATGATGGAGAGGGAAATAGCAAACAGATAAACCGGTACAGCCCACATAATATCCATCAGTCGTGACAAAATACTGTCAGTGATACCGCCAAAATAGCCGGCTGTGACACCCACGAGGGTGGACAAAAACAGACACAGAACAGCGGCACAGGCCGAAATCATCAGGGAGTTTCTGCCACCATACAGCAGGCGTGCAGCAATATCGCGGCCCTGGCTGTCCGCCCCCAGCAGATAAGCTGTGTGACCTGTTGGCCCAATAGGGCTGAGCCCCAGATGGAGCGGGTTATCATTAGGTTGCATGATATCCACCTCATGCCCGTTAAGGACAATACTGCCCGCAACGTTTGAGGCAAAGGCGTCAGTATGAGCTACATAGTGCGCATAAAGTGGTGCCAGAAGGCAGGCGAGCACCATGATGCACAAAACAGCAAGGGCTGTCATGCTGCCTTTATCAGCCAGAAGGGTGCGGGCGGCCTGTCGCCACAGGCTGACAGAGGGAGCCGGAGAAGCAGGAGTGTGAAGGTCAGTGGTCATTTGATCTGAAGCTGAGAGAGCAGAAGGTCATCATTAAGGGTGGCAATGGCATTATGAACGCGTTTTGCCAGCAGGGTTACGCGTCTGATCTGTACCAGTGGTACGGAGGGAGCCTGCGCCATCAGAGCACGGTCAGCCCTGGCCCATGAGGCATTGCTCGCGTCATAGTCTTTCAGTGCCAGCATGGCAGACTGATCCATGAGCGCATCAATGTCCGGGTTGCAATAAGCTGAGACATTGAGGGAGTTGTCTGAATGGGGGTGAATGGTGGCGCACGAATATAAAGTTTGCAAAAAGGACGAGGCAGAGGGGTAGTCAGCCTGCCAGCCTGTCAGGGCAACCTGCACACGGTTGTCACTATTCTGAATATAGGAAAACTGTACGGCCTGGGTCATGCTGCGTACTGAAGCGTCATATCCCAGTTGAGCCAGTGTATTACGCAGCTCTGTCGCCATAGCGCCGTAGCGCCCGTCAAGTGGTGCGACGATTGTGATTTTTTGCCCGGCTGTACCGCTTTCCCTCACAAGCTGACGTGCTTTTTCCAGGTCGGGTGCCTTCCATTCTGCCGCCGGGTGCTCTGGTGAAGCCCCCTTTGTGTAGGCACATGACGAGTCAAAGCCGGGTGCTCCGGAGGGGATGAGCTGGCATATTGGCGTAGCGACAGCAGGGCCACCGTGATAAATAACCATGGCGTGGCGGTTCACGGCATAATTGAGCGCCTGTCTGGCTTTCAGGTTGTCAAAGGGCGGTAGTGTGGTGTTAAGAGCAGCATAATAATAAAGAAGCTGGCTATATATTTGCACCTGGCCTGCAAAGTGGTCACCTGCCTCACCCAGCCGGTCAAGGGGAATGCTCTCATACATCCAGTCAAACTGACCATTTTCGACAGCCGTTAGCTCTGACTCCTGGTCAAGACCAAATGTGGCTTCAATAATATCAGGATAGCCGGCTGGCTGGGCATCATGCGCCCACTCATGAAAATAGGGGTTGCGCTCCATGCGCAGAAAACGTGTTGGGTCATACCCTGTGATACGATACGGCCCTGTACCCGGAGGGGCAGTGTTACCTGTGTCAGAGGCTGGTGTATCAGCGGGCAGAATGGCCGAATGCGACCAGGCCAGTCTGGGGAGGAATTCCGGGTCAGGTGTGTCGAGGTGGAAGGTTACTGTGCGGCTGGCGGGGTCTGTTGTTATCCCTTCTTTCAGCGTGCAGTGCGCGGGGTCAGCAAGGCATTCTTTTGCCCCCTTAAGGTGGCTGTAATACGGACCAGCTGTCGGACTGCCGGCTTTAAAAATACGGCGGAAAGACGCTGCAACATCTTCAGTATTCAGTTCATGCCCGTTAGAAAACCGGATACCTTTGCGCAGGGTAATACGATATGTCAGCCCGCCATCTTCAGGTTGTGGTACGTTTTCCGCCAGGCTGGCGATTACGGGCACTGCCTGTGCACCCGCAAATTTTGGGTAGGCAAGGAGTGTATCATAAACAGGGGTTTCGAATTGCCGCGTCAGTGCCATATAGGAGATCTGAGGGTCGAGCGTGCCGCCTGAACTCTGGGCCACCATACGCAGTGTGCCCCCTGAATGTGGCAGGGGAGGTGTTTGTGAGTCGTTTTGTGCCATAGCAACGGCAGGAGACAGAATAACCACGCTGACTGACAGTGTCTGTGCGATAACAGCGAGAGTGGATGCACGCAGGAAATTCATGCGAGCGGCAAAAGTAAGGCATCTCAGCACCTGATGTCATACTCCGGTCTGGCTGTTAAAAGAGGGGGCCTGGATTATAATTTCCGTTTTTAAAACGAAAAGAAAGTAATAAACGAAGGAAAAGGATATTTTTCCGCAAAATGTCTGATTTTTCAGTGTGTAATGTTGACCTCTCATTAACGCATAGATAGTTTGCAACGATTTTTTTCAAAAATAAGCTTTCAGAAGAAGAGTTTTTCTATGCTGAAAAGCTTTATGACGAGAGAACAGACCTGAAAGTATTTGGACATGAATTGTCATAACCGCAAAGAATTCATGAGTGCTTTATCCTTTCTTTCAGAAAAGATCAGAGTGTTATCACGTGTGACGTCTGTTTTTTTTGTTTTGTGTCTGACGATGATGGTGCCAGTACATGTGGCCCTGGCGGCTCAGAGCAACACAGTGCAGACAGACCACACGGTTGCAACGCTCATTACCGCGTCAGATGCAGCAGACGAGCAGAGCCCCCTGCATGTTGCACTACGCCTGCAGCTCAGCCCGGGCTGGCATACATACTGGCTTAACCCCGGTGATGCCGGTGAGGCCGTTACGACAGAGGTTACAGCTCAGGGAGCGTTGCAGGGTAAGACCAGTACTATTATCTGGCCTGTGCCCCTGCGTATTCCCGATTCCTCCCTGATGTCGTATGCTTATACCGGCGATGTTGTGCTGCCTTTATCGCTGACTCTCCGTAAAGGAGACGCAGTTCAGAACCGGGTCGAGGTAAAGGCCCATGCGGACTGGCTGGTCTGTGCCAGTCTGTGTGTGCCCGAAAGCGGAGATTTTACACTTACGCTGCCGGTTGGTACCCCCGCACCTTCAGCGCAGGCACCTTTGTTTGAAGCCGCTGCACAAAATACCCCTGTTCCATCACCGTTTACTGCGACAATGACCCCGCAGGGATTGCTCAAAATCAGTGGTGGTCAGTTTTCAGAAAGATCGGTGAAAGAGGCCTGGTTCATGCCTGATCAGCCTGGCCTTATTAACCAGCCTGCTGAGCAGAAACTGAGAGTTGAAAATGGAGATGTGCTTCTTCAGCTCACGCTGCTGCCAGAGTTTAAGGGGCATCGTTCATTATCTGGCGTGCTTGTTCTTAAAGATGCTGATGGTGCGCAGCGTGCCCTGACACAGGCAATAACGGTAAGTGAGGCCCCTGCAGTCACGCCCTCTGCAGTAGCAGCGCATACTGGCCTGCTGAAGGAAATCGCTTTTGCGCTGCTGGGTGGGTTGATTCTTAACCTTATGCCCTGTGTTTTTCCTGTGCTCGCGATGAAGGCCCTGTCAGTTGCAAAAATGGGGCATGGTCAGCGTCATGCACAAATTGGCAGCGCAGCCTGTTATGCCGCTGGTGTGATGGTAAGCTTCCTGGCACTGGGCGGGCTGATTATGAGCCTGCGTGTAGCCGGGAGTGCCGCTGGCTGGGGCTTTCAGTTCCAGTCAACGGTGTTTGTCACGGCTATGACATGGCTTTTGTTTGTTATGTCTCTTAATCTGCTTGGTGTCTTTGAGTTTATGCCGGTTTCAGCAGGGAGCGGTCTAAACGCACACAAACATGGTTATATGCATGATGTACTGACCGGCGTTCTGGCAACGGTGGTGGCATCTCCCTGCACCGCACCATTTATGGGCGTGGCTATAGCCGGTGCGCTTTCTGGTCCGCCTCTGGCGGGGCTGAGTGTGTTTGCGGCTATGGGGCTTGGGCTGGCAGCTCCATATCTGCTGCTTGTCCTGGTACCTGGTCTCGCCTCGAAAATGCCAAAACCAGGGCCGTGGATGCAGTATCTGCGTCAGTTCCTGGCTTTTCCTCTTCTGGCAACCTGCGTCTGGCTGGTCTGGGTGGCTACGCTACAGGGCGGGGCGCAGAGTGTGCTCATGCTGGCGAGCGGGCTGGTGATGCTGGCATTTTCAGCATGGTTGTATGGCGTTGCCCAGGTACGTTTTATACAGCGTGGTATGACACACGGGCTTTATGGCGTGTATGGCCTGGCGATAGTGGTGTTTGTCGGGGCACTCAGCCTTTTGCCCATACTGGCCCAGAGCAATGGCAATGTATCGCAGGCCCGTGCATCCGGCCTGCCAGAGGGTGTTGAAGCCTTTACTCAGGCCCGTTTTGACGAACTTAAAGCTCAGGGTAAGCCAGTGTTTGTTGATATGTCAGCAGCCTGGTGCATTACCTGTCTGGTGAATGAGCGCATAGCGCTTGATATTCCGGCAACCAGAGCGGCTTTTGCAAAATATGGTGTGACAGTACTGCGCGGTGACTGGACTAACCATAATCCGGCGATCAGTGCGTTTCTGAGCGCGCACGGGCGTGATGGTGTGCCACTTTATGTATACAGCCCGGCGCATGGGCCTGAGGTGACACTGCCTCAGATTCTTACGCCGGCACTGATTTTAAAAACGCTGGAGCAGTAAGCCGAAAGGCTTACTGTTTTACGTCCGGATGCATAATTTGTTCGAGACGTGCCTGCATTGCCCCGGCATCCAGCGTGGCGTCAATGCTGCCTTTATAGTGGGCATCCGGGTCCATGACGACGAAGGAGGGGGACATCTTCATGGTGTAGCCCCATTCGGGGTCTGATACTTTTTCGACAGGAGCATGATATTCGCGGGCAAGCTCAGCCAGAGCTTCAGGTGAAGCTGTGCCCGCTACAACACGTGTGCCCATATCATCAGTATACTGATGCAGGCGTGGGGCATTGTCGCGCTGCGGGTCGAGGCTGACAAAAATAATCGAGGCATTGCGCCGGTAAGGGTCAACCTTGTTCAGGGCCTCTGACATGTTGCGCAGGGCGGTCTCGCAGGCGTCCTGTGTGCAGTGAGTTGCGCCAAAAAGCACGACCATCCAGCGACCACGAAACATCAGGTCAGTCATTGAGCCGGTTGAGGCGTCCATCAGGCGAAAAGAGCCGCCCACCTCATTGCCATAATTGTTGAGTTTGACGCCATGCTGCATGGCAAGAAAAGTACCTGCCCCTGTGGCAATGCCAGCCGCGAGCAGGACAGTAAGGGTGACGGTGAGTACACGTTTATCTTTAGGGGTCATGGGTTAGTGTGCCTCTGCCCAGTTATTTCCGATACCTGTTTCGACAACCAGCGGCACAGAGAGCTGTGCTGCGTTTTCCATAATATCGCGCACCAGGGCAGCAACACGCGGTGCCTCATCCTCACTGGTTTCGAATAAAAGCTCATCATGCACCTGAAGGAGCATGCGTGCAGACAAACCTGCATCTGCTATGGCACGGGGCAGGCGGACCATGGCACGTTTGATAATGTCAGCGGCCCCCCCCTGAAGCGGGGCGTTAATGGCCTGACGTTCGGCATATTGTCTGCGGGCTGCATTTTTATCGTGAATTCCTGGTACGTAGCAGCGTCTGCCAAATGAGGTCAGTACATAGCCCAGTTCACGGGCCTGTTCGCGCATACGCTCCATATAATCTCTGATACCGGGATAGCGTGTAAAATAGGCCTCGATATAGGTGCGGGCCTCACCTGGTGAGATGCCAAGCTGCTTTGACAGACCAAAAGCAGAAATGCCGTAGATAATGCCGAAATTAATAGCTTTGGCTTTGCGCCGGGTGAGGGAGTCAATCTCTTCAGCCGGAATGCCAAAGACCTCAGAGGCTGTACGGGTGTGAATATCCTGTCCCTGTGTAAAGGCCTCCCGCAGTGCAGGAATGTCAGCGGCATCAGCCAGCAGGCGCAGCTCGATCTGCGAATAGTCAGCTGAGATCAGTTTTTTGCCTCTGGGTGCAATGAAGGCCTGCCGGATGCGTGTACCTTCTTCTGTGCGGACGGGAATATTCTGCAGGTTAGGCTCGTTGGAAGAAAGGCGGCCTGTGGTGGTAATTGCCATCTGAAACGAGGTGTGCACTCTGTCGTCTGTGGTAGCCTGACGCAATAGTGCATCGGTATAGGTACTTTTTAGTTTCGCCAGCTGGCGCCATGCCAGTACTTTCTCTGGCAGGGCATGTCCCTGATCGACCAGATCCTGTAATACGGAGGAGTCAGTGCCCCATGCTCCGGCTTTGCCACGTTTACCGCCTTTAAGGCCCATCTCGTCAAACAGAATTTCACCCAGCTGACGTGGTGAGGCGACATTAAATTCACGCCCTGCTTCCGTGTGAATATCTGTCTCCATTACTGCCATACGGGTTGCAAAATCTTCTGACAAACGGCTCAGTGCTGCACGATCAATGGCAATGCCGGTTTTTTCCATCTCTGCCAGGACGGGCGAGAGTGGTCGTTCAATCTGTTCATACAGGGCAAGACACTGGTTTGCACGCATGGAAGGGTGCAACGCATACCACAGGCGAAGTGTGACATCGGCATCCTCTGCCGCGTAGTCAGTCGCTTTACTGACGGCCACCTGAGCAAAAGGAATTTTATTGCGGCCTGTGCCGGTAACGTCTGTATAGCTGATGGGCTTGTGCCCCAGATGCAGGGCAGACAGCTCATCCATTCCCTGCCCATGCAGGCCGGCGGACTGCACGTAAGAGAGCAGCATCGTGTCATCAGTCGGGCTGATGTCTGTAAAATCAAGGCCTGCACGGTCAAAGACCAGCAGGTCAAATTTGGCGTTCTGAAAAATTTTCAGCACGCTTGCGTCGGCCATCAGCGGGCGTAGCAGAGTAATGGCATCATCCGGGCTGAGCTGCTCGCCTGCAGGCTCTTCCAGGGTGCCCTGGTGGCGCAGTGGCACGTAACAGGCTTTGCCAGGTGCCGTCGCCAGCGAGATGCCAACTATACCGGCACTCAGCGGGTCAAGGCCGTCTGTTTCTGTGTCAACGGCGCACAGGCCGGCCTCCCGCGCGGCGGCAACCCAGCGTTCAAGCGCTTCAGCTGTTCGTACGGTCTCATAACCGCTGTAAGGGGGGGCGGTAATTGTTTCAGAAATGCCGGTGTCGGCCTGAGCTTCTGTCGGGTTGACTGATGCTTCAGCTGTGGCGCGGGCTGCTCTGTGTGCTTCTGTGCCGGCATAGGTGGCCATACCCATACGGCTGATGAGTGAGCGAAAGCCCATGTTTTCAAGCCAGGCAGCCAGAGTTTCTTTTTCAGGTTCTTTTACGGTCAGTTCGTCAATAGCGACAGGCAGGGGAACGTCACAGGCCAGTTCAACCAGGCGGCGTGAGATGCGGGCTGCCTCTGCATGCTCGATCAGCATTTCGCGCTTTTTGGATTTTTTCATCTCCGGTGCAGCACTGAGCACAGCTTCGAGTGTGCCGAATTCATTAATCAGGGCAGAAGCCGTTTTAGGGCCAATGCCTGGCACTCCCGGTACGTTATCGCTTGAGTCACCCATTAATGCCTGCACATCAATCACTTTATCCGGGGTGACGCCGAATTTTTTTTCAACCTCGGCAAGACCAATGGGCTGTTGCTTCATGGGGTCAACCATGCTGACGCCATTGCCAATAAGCTGCATCAGGTCTTTGTCGGATGAGACAATAGTGCAGGTGCCGCCAATGGCCTGAACGGCTCGGGTGTAGGAGGCAATCAGGTCATCGGCTTCCCAGCCTGGTAATTCGATGCCCGGCACATTGAATGCCCGGGTTGCATCACGTACCAGGGCAAATTGCGGGCGCAGCTCTTCGGGGGCTTCAGGGCGGTGAGCTTTGTAGGCCGGATATATTTCTGAACGGAAGGTGTGTCTGCCCGCATCAAAAATAACAGCCAGGTGGCTGCCTGCATGTTCACGCAGCAGGCGCGAGAGCATGTTGGTAAAGCCATAAACAGCATTAACCGGCACACCTGCCGGGCTGGTCATTGGTGGCAGGGCATGAAACGCGCGGAAGATAAAACCGCTGCCATCAACAAGGACAAGATGAGGTGTGGAGGTCTGAGTCATGATGCGGCAACCAGGTGAAGAGCTGTCAGAAACTGATGTGCCAGAAGCAGGGGCACATCAGTGGGATATGCGGCCTTGTGCCGGATGTCCAGAACGCAGAGCCGTTATCCTTATGTAAGCAGCCTGTAAGCGGCTATTTACTGAGAGTATGCAGCTTTTGTGAGAACTGCTCAAAATCGGGGGCGCCGTCACAGCCTGAAGGGCGGTGGTAGAGGCAAACAGAATCCTCTTTACATTTTATCTGCTGCCAGTCTGCTCCCGGAGAACCACTCTCTCCATACGTGCTGGTAATAAGGTAGTTATAATGCTGCTGTGTTGTTTTTACTTCCTCAGGTGAGGTCAGCAGGTAGAGAGGGATATGTTTTGTCAGCCCTGAATACCCGGCACCTATTTCCCGATAGGTGTCAGCCTGAGGGTCTGTCAGCAGTCCGATGCCACAAATATCATGCCGGTGTGTCGCCTGTAATTCAAAGCTGATGCCATAATTGCCGCGTGAGAGATAAGGGGTGTAGCTGCTGTAAAAAGCAAAGAGCAGTAAGAGGCTCAGCCCTGCAACAGGCATGGCTGCAGGACTGAGCCTGGCGATAATATGCGTATAGCATCCGCAGGCTGCACAAAAGACAAGAAGTGGGACAGCAGAGTAAACAAAGCTGACTTCTTTGTGTGGGATAAGAGAATGATAAAAAACAATAAAAATAGCAACCAGCAGGGGTATTCTTCTCTCTTTGCCACTTTTAATGCAAAAGAAAATCAGAGCAGGAAATAAAGCGCCCCACAGCAGGGCATATTTTTGCACATAATAGCCAGGCCATTTTTTGCCAAAGCTGTTCGCAACGCCTAGTGTCTGATTATAGTGATAGTTTCTGAAAACAGACTGAAAAGCCTGCTCCAGCGTCAGATAATCTGTCAGGCCAAGCGCAGTAACAGGTATTAAAGCAGCGAGGCAGCCGATGAAAAATGGTTTTATTTTGCCTTTTTGAAGCAGGAAGAGGAACGCCAGGGCGGAGGCAGGGGCTATCTGAAACCTGATGGCAGCGGCCAGACTTAAACAAAAGCCTGAAACAGCGGCCAGAAAAAAGCAGGTTCTTGTCGTGCTTTCCTGACGGTATGCAACAAGGCAGATAACGCCCACACATAAAACATTCCCAGCCAGAAACTCCCCCAGTGTGCGAATGCCACCGCTGAGAATGTCAGGCCAGAACGCAGCAGAGACTCCGAGTGTCCACGCCATTGCGCTGCCGCCATTGCGCCAGCCGTACCAGAAAAAAGCAATAACAACCGGCAAAGAAAAGAAAGCGGTGCAGACTCTGATAAACAGTAGTTGCTGTGTGATGCCACAGGCTGCACCGATTTTCATAAGCTGAGCGATAATACCAGGTACCAGCCATGAGCGAATACCGGCATGCCACTCCCAGGTGGTTATGCCGGTTCCAAATGCCAGTTTATGTGCCGGTTCCATATACTGAAAAATTTCATCTGGTCGCCAGGGCTGCGGCCACACAATGGCGACCAGCAGGCGGGCTGCAAATGCCATGAAAAGGCATAAAGTGAGCGCGCTGTAAAAGCCAGGGCGGGCGCCTGATGGCCTCAGAATATGCAATGTCGTCTTCCTGTGCGTTTTCTCAGTATGGAAGTTTCCGCCCGTATGACAGAAGGCAGGGGGCGTCAAGCAAAAGAGATGACTGTCCGGAAGGATAAGTCAGATACACAATAGTATAATGCTGGCAGTATCAATATATGCCAGAATAAAAAAACACCCGTAAGTAAGCAAGGAGGAGCACTGTTATGTCACAGAGCACTATATCTCCCGGCCAGGAAGATGAACGCGAACGGCGTCTTCAGCTTCTTCTGGCGCGTTTGCCTGTAAAAATACAGAATTATGTAGCGCGCCTGCGCCGCCCTGAAGCAAAGTGGACCCGTATTCCAGCTGGTGTTTTATTTATTCTTGGTGGGTTTTTGTGGTTTTTGCCTGTGCTGGGCATATGGATGCTGCCCCTTGGCTTATTGCTGCTCTCAGATGATGCCCCCCTTTTAAGGCGGGCAAGCGGCGTTATTCTCGAATGGATTGAACGCAAACACCCGAAATGGATGGGTTTGAAAGACTAAAGATTTTATTGGAGAGAGGGCTTAAAACCACTTTAAAAAGTGGTGCCCAAGGGCGGAATCGAACCACCGACACAGCGATTTTCAGTCGCTTGCTCTACCAACTGAGCTACTTGGGCACTGTAAGCCTTACAGCGTGAGAGGGGTTTATCTCACCCCGCTCAGATGATCAAGAGACTAAATGCGCTTTCTGTTAATTTTCTTTGTTTTTTTCTGAAGGTTCGGCCGGGACAGGAATACTGTACGTGCCATTAAACCAGCGGCCCAGGTCAATGTCAGCGCAGCGGCGTGAACAAAAAGGCCGTGTTTCATGGTTTGCTGGTGCTTTGCAGATGGGGCAGGTAGCAGTTTTAGTCATTTGTGTCTGTTCTCCAGCTTAAGTCGGGCAAAGAGGGATCAGATTTTAATATAAATGGTTTACCCCGCAGGCGGGCACAGTCAGCCACAGTCTGCGGTATCGTTTCAAGAATAGCAATCAGCCGCAGGCTGCCACGTAGCTGAGTCGCCTGGGCTGCATCTTCGCTGCACATAGCTCTCAGCGCTGCCAGAGCACGCCCCTGAGGGGAGGTAAGTAGTTCAGGTAATGAGGGATGTATGCGGGCCCGTACAATTTCAATCAGCCCCAGCGCTGTAATATCCAGACAGCGTGGCTGTAGCGGGTCAGCTTTAAGCATGGCTCTGACAGGTTCAAGCAAAGCCTGACGTTTTTTGACAGCGAGACCTGCCGGGTCAATGAGAATAGCCCCGGAAAGGTTTCGTAGCCTGATCTGGTGCAGTAAGGCAGGCAGGGCATCACGGTTAGCAGCAAACTGAGCTGTTTGCTTGGTCTGCCCTGAGGCAGAGGGAGGGGCATCCATATCAATTGCGATAAGTGCCGGTGTGGGAGTAATGCTTGCACTCATCCTGCCGGGGAGTGTGACGATTGTGTCTGCCAGCGCATCACATGCCTGATTGATGCTGGCTGGTACAGGCTGAAATAATCTGCGCCGTCTGTCACGTAAAGCTGGTGGGATAAGCGCTGCGGCCTCAGGGCTGTCAGCACATAACTCAGCCTGTGGCCAGAGCTGAGCCAGTCGTTCAAGCGGGGTTGGCCCGCGGCTTATAAGGCCTGGCTGTGATGAGGCTGGCAGGTCGGGCTGTGTGCCTTGTGGCAGGCGCAGGCGCAGGCCTTTACCGCCAAGGGCCGCGCGCGTGACCTGCACAATCAGGTTATGCCCTTCGGTAAGCTGCGCCTGGTTGCCAGAGAGAGACAAAAAGCCCTGCTGCCCGCCCAGGCCGATATTGACAAATGCACCGCCCATAGCAGGTACAAGTGTCGCTATACGTCCGTGATACAGGTCCCCCACACCGTCGGGAAAATCAGGTCGCCAGAGAGTATAGTCCAGGAGTTCATCGTCCTGAACGACAGCAAGACGCAGTTCTCCGGGCGTGTAAGCCAGGTAAAGTTGCTGTGTCACGGCAGCCAGTTGCCAGGTTGTCCACGCAGCAGCTGTGCTGTCTCGAACAGTGGCAGGCCAATAACGGCTGAAGCACTGCCTGAGATAAAGCGTATAAAGCCTGCGGCATGCCCCTGCAGAGCATAGCCACCAGCTTTGCCCTCCCAGTCGCCGGCATCAAGTAATGCGTCAATCTGATAATCAGAAAGGCGCGAGAACGTAACAACGGTTTCTGTTACCCGCTCACAGGTGCGTCCCTCAGGCCAGGCAGCAGAGGGCATAAGCCTGATTGCGGTCATAACAGTATGACGACGACCAGAGAGCATGCTCAGGCACTGACGTGCTGTAGCTCTGTCTTCCGCTTTGGGCAAAATGCGCCGCCCGAGCGTGACAACAGTATCCGCCCCGAGAATTAAAGCCGGGTCAGAGAGCTGCTCAGCCACACGCCGGGCTTTTTCATCAGCCATACGCTTTACATACTGACGTGGCGGCTCATCACGCCTGGGTGTTTCGTCAATACTGGCAGGCAAAACACGGTCAGGCACCAGCCCGAGCTGAGCCAGAAGGTCCAGCCTGCGGGGTGATGCTGATGCCAGGACAAAAGCCGGGCGTGTTGCATTGTCGCTGCCGGGTGCCCCAGGCATTGTCATGATGCTTACTTGAAGCGGAAGGTAATACGACCTTTACTCAGGTCATAGGGGGTCATTTCAACATTGACCCTGTCACCAGCCAGAACACGAATGCGGTTTTTGCGCATTTTGCCGCTGGTGTGGGCCAGAATCATGTGTTCGTTGTCAAGTTTGACACGAAACATTGCGTTGGGCAGGAGTTCGGTGACTGTGCCGCTAAATTCAATCATGTCCTCTTTAGACATGGCATCCTTCGTTCATTTTAGGGTCTCATCAAGGTTGTGTTGTGCAGGTATGGGTGAGTGCCAGCCTGCGGTCAAGCGTTAGGTGTATTTTTCGTTAGTGCATCAAGCCGGGCAGAGATGCTCAGAGCGTGTGCTTCAAGCCCTTCAGCGGTGGCCAGAGCGACCCCGGCAGGGCCGATGCGTTTCAGGGCTTCAGGCCCGCCTGCCAGGAAAGTTGTGCGTTTCATAAAGTCGAAAACAGAGAGGCCTGAGGCAAAGCGTGCCGTGCGTGATGTGGGCAGCACATGGTTGGGGCCGCCGACATAATCTCCAACAGCTTCAGGGCAGTAACGACCAAGGAAAACCGCGCCTGCGTGGCGTACACGAGCCAGCAGAGGCTCAGGGTCATCGACCATCAGTTCAAGATGTTCAGGGGCCAGGCGGTTGGCCAGTTCTATGGCTTCGTCAAAGTTGCGTACAACAAGAACCGCGCCGTTACGCTCCCAGCTGGTGCGGGCAATAGCTGAGCGGGTCAGTACTTTGAGTTCGGCCTCAACAGCGGCTGTCACAGTGTCAGCAAAAGAGGCTTCAGGTGTAATCAGAGTCGCCTGAGCTTCTTCGTCATGTTCGGCCTGTGCAAGCAGATCAAGTGCAATCAGACGCGGGTCAGTGTTCGAGTCGGCGATAACCACCACGTCAGAAGGTCCGGCAATGCTATCAATGCCGACATGCCCGAACACCTGACGTTTAGCTTCAGCCACATAGGCGTTGCCCGGACCAACAATGCGGTCTACCGGGCTGATTGTCTGTGTGCCATATGCCATGGCTCCGACTGCCTGTGCTCCGCCCACACGGTAAATTTCGGTTACGCCGGCGCGTCGTGCGGCGGCAAGAACCAGTGGGTTAATTATACCGTCAGGTGTTGGCACACACATTGCCAGGCGTTGTACACCCGCAACCCGTGCCGGGATGGCGTTCATTAATACTGATGAGGGGTAGGCCGCCTTGCCGCCAGGTACATACAGGCCGGCTGCATCAAGGGGAATCCAGCGCATGCCCAGTGTCATACCTGCGTCATCAGTATAGCGGGTATCTTTAGGGAGCTGAGTTTTATGAAATGATTCAATACGGGTGGCTGCCAGGTCGAGGGCCTCAAGCAGTTCGGGGCTGACTTCAGCGCATGCCTGCTCAATTTCGTCTGCTGTGAAAGCCAGCTTATCAGGTGTGAGTGGCAGGCGATCGAATTTTTCGGTCAGAGCGCAAAGCGCGGTGTCTCCTTCTCTGCGTACCTGTGCGAGAATGGCAGCAACGGGTTCGTTAACCTTGTCGCTTTGTTCTTCGCGTGAGGCAAGGAGAGAAGAGAAGCCGGCCTCAAAGCCTGAATCACGAATATCGAGCCGTTTCATGACAGTGCATGCACCTTTTAGACTGTGGCAAGTGGAAGGGAAGTTTTACAGGCTGCGCGGAATGTATCGAGAATAGCTGTAATTTCTTCAGGACGGGTTTTAAGAGCTGTGCGGTTTACGATGACACGGCTGGTAACACTGGCAATCGTCTCGACTTCACGCAGGCCATTAGCACGCAGAGTTGAGCCGGTATCAACCAGGTCAACAATCAGGCGGGACAGGCCCAGCATAGGGGCCAGTTCCATCGCGCCATGCAGGTGCACAATATTGGCGTTAATGCCACGTGCAGCAAAATAACGGCGTGTAATAGCAGGATATTTTGTAGCTGCCCGCACTTCAGACCATTGTGACCATTCATCAGCACTGTGGGGCAGGTTTTCAGGCTGTGCGACTGAAATACGACATTTACCAATGCCCAGATCAAGGGGGGCATAAATGGCGGGGTAGTCAAATTCCATCAGCACATCGGCGCCACAAATACCAATATGTGCACCGCCTGTGGCGACAAAGGTTGCTACGTCAAATGACCTGACACGCACAACATCAATATTCGGATTGCTTGTCGGAAAGCGTAGTTTGCGGCTGCTGTCGCCCAGGCAGTCGTCAGAGGGGGTCAGGCCAGCCTGTTCGAGGAGTGGCGTAACAGCCTTGAGAATACGCCCCTTTGGCAGAGCCAGAATAAGAGGCTGGTGGTCTTTCGTGGCAGGCTGAGGCGCGGTCATGAAACTTCCGGTCGGGACAAAACAGAGAACACGAATGTTCCTAGCACAGGAGGCTGATGCGGCAAAGATTGAGAGAGAGGAGGCCGGGCCTCCTCTCTGCTCACGATTGTTTTAAATGTTAGCGACGCCACCATCCGGTGCGGGGACGACCTTTGGGGGCCTCGTCACTGATCACAACAGGCTGCACCACTGAAGGGTCAGCATCGTTGTCTGTGCCGGCCTTCTCTGGTGCGGAGCTTTCGCTTTCAGCAGCTTCAGCTTTTTTCGAAGTGCGTCTGCGTCGGGCAGGTTTTTTCTCCTGCACGGCCTCACCACTGTCTTCAGCTACGACTTCCGGCTCCTTTTTGCGGGCTGGTTTGCGGCGTGTCTTAGGTTTGTCTTCAGTCGCGACTGCTGGTTCATCAGCCTGTGCCGGTGCGGCAGAATCATCCTGTGTGACCACTTCACCTGTCTCTGTCGCTTCAGCTTCAGTCTGTTTGGCGCGGCCAGAGCGTCTGCGCCTTGAGTTGCGGCTTTTCTGTGGCTGATCCCCGGTTTCTTTTTCAGCAGACTCCGGTGACGTTATGTTGTCTTTGCTGACAGTTGCAGTTGCAACAGCTCTGATAACAGGCTCCGGATAGTCTGAAGTTTCCTCGGTCGGATCTTCATCAGTCAGATCAAACATCTCCACTTCATCACCGAACGGATTAGCGGGTGTTGGCCCTCTCCAGATCGGCACATGTCTGACTGCTTTGTTATCGTTTTGCTCAGACTGTTTGGCCTGCTGCTGTTCCGGACGGCGCACGCGTGAATGACGTGTACGACGTCTGCCTGGCATCAGAGCGTGTTCGGTCTGTGCAACATCCGGCTGTTCATCAGACGGTTCCGGCGTGTCAGAGGATTCTGACTGTACAGGCTGAGGCGCGTCAGACTGGTTCTGGTCATTATGCTGCTGCGCACGGTCCTCGCGGTTACCCCCGCGGCGGCGGCGGCGGCGGCGGCGGCGGGGTTCTTCTTCGCCTGCAGCCGGGGCCGTTGCAGAGATATTCTGCTCGCTGGTTTCAGCCGGTGTTTCGGTCGCAACGATCTGTGCTGCTGGTGCAGTTTCAGCGGCCAGAGGCGCATCAGCCGGGGTAGTAACAGGTGAAGAGAAGCGCTCTTCTCTGCCGCTGGCCTGCTGGCGTTCGATACGAATTTCAGGGGCAGGCAGTGTATTGTCAGCCGCAAAGAGAATTCTGACGCCGTGACGTTTCTCTGTTTCTGCAACCCATGAGCGTTTATTGTTGAGGATGTAGAGAGCGATATTGCCGTCAACATATACAGTCAGTGCAGAGGCCCTGCGACGATTGACTTCTTCTTCAATGGCACGAAGTACGTGCAGCGCAGAGCTTTCAATGCTGCGTATCATGCCAGTGCCATGGCAGTGCGGGCAGGGTGCAAACACCGCCTCTGCGACAGAGGGGCGCAGTCTTTGCCGTGAAAGTTCCATCAGGCCAAAATGGGAGATGTTACCCATCTGAATACGAGCCCGGTCATTACGCAGCGCATCTTTCATGCGGCGTTCGATCATGACGTTGTGGCGTCGGGATTCCATGTCAATAAAATCAATGACAATCAGGCCGGCAAGGTCACGCAGGCGGAGCTGACGGGCAATTTCGTCTGCAGCTTCCTGGTTAGTGCGGAAAGCTGTTTCTTCGATATTTCTCTGGTTTGTGGCTTTACCTGAGTTAATATCGATAGCAACCAGAGCTTCTGTCTGGTTGATGACCAGGTAACCGCCAGAACGCAGCGACACAGTCGGGGAGAAAATAGCGTCGAGATGACCTTCGACATGGTAATGCGTGAAAAGTGACTGGTTATTGCGGTTCCACAGCCTTATTTTGTCGGCATGCTGCGGCATAAGCAGGCGCATAAAGTCACGGGCAGCTTTCCAGCCGGCTTCACCATCAACCAGAATTTCACTGATTTCACGCGTATAGCCATCGCGGATAGCGCGCTTGACGAGGCTTGCTTCTTCATAAATCAGCGTAGGTGCCAGAGACTGCAATGTGTGGTCACGAATGTCGTCCCACAGGTGCAGCAGATACTCGCAGTCACGCGTAATTTCGGGGCCAGGGCGCTGGGCACCGGCTGTGCGGACAATCATGGCCATGCCGCGTGGCAGCTCAAGGTCAGAAATAATGTCGCGCAGGCGGCGGCGATCGGGCACTGAGGTGATTTTGCGTGATACACCACCCCCACGCAGTGCGTTGGGCATCAGCACACAATAGCGACCAGCCAGAGAAATATAGGTCGTCAGCGCAGCGCCTTTATTGCCACGCTCTTCTTTGACAACCTGCACCAGAATAACCTGGCGACGATGGATCACTTCCTGAATGCGGTAATTGCGCAGAAATCTGGCAATACGCTTTTGTATCAGGGCTTCGTCGCCGGTGTCTGTTTCGCCGCCAACATAATCAGGCGCATCATTGCGTGAACGTGTACGTGCTTCAGGGACTTCATCCCCCCCTTCAAAAGCAGGCGAATCGTCTTCGGTTACAGATGCAGCAGTATCGTCGTCTGTTTCAGATCGTGCTTCAGGTGGCTCTTCGCTTTCTTCGCGTTCGGCCGCCTCAAGGAGGGCCTCTTCTTCAGCCTGAAGGGCCAGCAGCTGTTCGCGGTCTGCAACAGGAATCTGGTAGTAGTCGGGATGAATTTCGCTGAAAGCAAGAAAACCGTGGCGGTTGCCACCATAATCTACAAAGGCGGCCTGAAGGCTTGGCTCAACACGCACAACGCGCGCCAGGTAGATGTTCCCTTTAAGCTGTTTTTTTGCAGCTATTTCAACATCATAATCTTCAAGCCGGTTTCCACCCATTACCGCAACACGCGTTTCTTCCGCATGTGTTGCATCGATTAGCATACGCTTGGACATCAAAAACAAAACTCCGATGCTGCGGGGGCCAGCCTGTCAGATCTGTCCGTCGTGACGAACGGATCTGCGACAGGGGCGCTTCCGGCAGGCATGAATAATCACTCGACAGAAAAAAATCGGAACATGTAGCCTGGAGAACGTCGTGCTGGCACAGGCAGAGCTCTGCCTGTGATCTGATCACGTATCTGACGTTCCGGGCCTGGGCTACACTCATAAATCCTTCAATCACTTAATAGTCCTGCTTTCATGTCTGCGATGGTGGTGCGGAATGACCTTAAATAACGCACGCTATCTGCCGCATTCAGTTCAGCATCCAGAAAACAGTAACAGGGCACACAAAAGCCTGTTATTGCTTTTATATGCCGCTATTATCAACCATGACGCAAAGCAGAAGAATGCGCAAGTCATTCAGGCCGGCTACTTTTTTACAGCATGACGCGGCTGACATTTTGCGGGCATGCTGTGATTACGGGTTGTATACTGTTACGAAATGTTTTTTCATGAGCAGACTGGCCAGAATCGTGGTACATCACGAGGTTAGTGCAGGCAGGATAAGAAACAGGCCGCGTAGACTGGCCATAATATGACCTGAAAGAAAGATCATGTTCGAACTGGCGCGCAGAAAATTGCTGACTGTTACGGGTGGTGCTTCTTTACTGGGCAGTATCGTGCCTGCTACGGCTTTTGCCTCAGGCACTCACAGGGTTACTTCGTCAGGTCATTCAACGCTTCATGCTCCTGCCATCACAGGGAGGGCACGTCCTGCCTTACCTCTTGTGATGCTTGATCCGGGCCATGGCGGTAAGGACCCCGGGGCGATTGGTTTTTCAGGTACCTATGAAAAGCATGTGGCTGAAGCAGCTGCGACAGAACTCCACCGTCAGCTCATTGCAACGGGGCGTTATCGTGTGGCGATGACGCGCACGAGTGATCATTTTATTCCGCTTGATGGTCGTGTGGAAATGGCGCATCAGCACGGAGCTTCCCTGTTTATTTCTATGCATGCTGACGCGCTGCTGAATAAATCAGTGCGTGGTGCCAGTGTTTATACACATTCGCATGGCGCTTCTGATTCGCAGACGGCGGCACTGGCCCGGACAGAGAACAGCGCTGATCGTTATGGCGGGCCGCTTGTACGTGGCGCCACACCCGAGGTTCAGCAGATTCTGGCCAGCCTGGTGACGGAAGAGGCGCGTAAGGGATCAGCCTCTATGGCCGGTGCTGTTGTGTCATCTTTTAAAAATCGTATTAATCTTTTGCCGCATCCTCAGCGTCATGCTGCATTTGCCGTTCTTAAGTCAGCACAAATTCCGTCTGTTCTGGTTGAAATGGGGTTTATGTCGAATCGTCTGGATGAAGCAGCCCTGCGTCAGGCGGGTCACAGGGCTATGGTCGCTGGTGTAATGTGCCAGGCAGTTAATCGTTATTTTGCTTCTGAAGGTGCCGGTCTGTCAGGCTGAGCTGCATTTTGTCGCCATAAGGCCAGTGAGAGAGCGCAGACAATGCCGGCACAGGCGCCAAGCCCCAGCCAGATCATCACGCCGGTTTGCCAGTCCGTGTGCAGGCTGAGGAGCAGCGCTGCGCCTGGCAGTAAAAATCGTACATAACGCAGTGTGGTGATGGGTAAGGGTGAGAGTGCTATCAGTTTGCGTGTACGCGGCTGCACGATTTCGTGTGCCAGAAAGCCTGTAAACCACAGCAGAAAAATAAATATAAAGATCATGACGTTTTTTTTATCAGGCGCATGGCAGCAACAGCTGCGGCAGTGGCTGTTATAAGGCACCATATATCAACAGTGCATGACAAGGCTACGTTGCGCGGAGTGGGGTGAGGCACCATGAGTGCATCAGCTATGGGCAGGCCTACGCTCAGTGCTGCCAGAGTTATCAGCTGCATCGTCCATGCGGTAAAAGGGCGTCTGGCGAGCGAAAAGCAAATTGCCTGCGTGGCTGAGAGTGTCCATGTGGCGAAGAATACGCTGACTTCAGCTTCGGCCCGCCCTGGAAAAGAAACTGGTATCAGTCTGTTTGCCCATAGAAATGCCAGCGCACTGATGGGAAGACCCACGACTGTCAGAATGCAAAACCCTTCCGCCAGTTTATAAACAGTCATGTGACCGGATATACGGCGGCGTTTGATCAGAAAGAGCACCAGGCCACTGATAATGAGGATGGTGCAGCTCAGGCCTGAAAGAAAATAAAGCCAGGACAAAACAGAGGTTGAAAAACGTGCATGGTGCAGGCCGCGTGCGAGCTGAAAAGGCCTGTCGGCTGTGCTGTCATGTGTAATGATGCGTAAAAAATGCCCGTCATTACGGTCAAAAATGGCCTGATCGCGCGTGAGAAAAAGACTGGAATAATCACTGCGTGAAATGCGTATGTCTTCTGGCGTGAAGAGGATAAATCCACATTCCTGTGTATTCAGGCGTTTTTTTGTCTCTTCAATCAGCGGGAAAAGGGGCGGAAGAGTAGTTGTTTCGATATGTCTGGCAGGTGTGGCTGCCGCAGGGCGTGGCTTTTGTGCAAACAGGCTGTAAGGCTGAATAATTGTGCCGGTGTAGGTTATGACCAGCAGAAAAGGCAGAAACAGAACGCCTGTTAGCAGATGCGCGTCAAGCCAGGCACGGGGTCTGGGGCCAAAGGGACGAAACAGGACCATGTCGGGCCATATGGACCGCAGATGTATGATAAGGCCTGAGAGCAGTGCAACGAGCAGAAACAGTCCGGCCAGGCCGGTCAGAATACCCCCCACAATCCGACCGCTGTGAAGTGTATAATGAAAATTATAAAAGAACTGACCGCCTTCGGTGTCGCGTCCTTTAAGAAGGAGCCCCGTTGCAGGGTCATAAGCAGGGCCGGTGAAAGCAGTGCCGTTATAGTGCAGCACTCTGAGCACCGGGTCACGGGCTGAAGGCAGGTTAATAAAAACGGCGCGTCCCTGTTTTTGATTATGCAAAACTGCATCAGCCGCTGTTTGTAATGCTTCAGGCGTGATGTGGTGTGATGGACTGAGCGGAACCTCGGGCTGCATCCATTGCGTTATTTCCTGATCAAAAACAGTCAGGGTGCCGGTGAGGAAAATGCAGGCCAGTACCAGCCCGGCGATAAAACCCACCCAGCTGTGCAGCCAGCCCATATGCAGGCGAAAAGTCTCACGTATTCCGGGCTTAGTCATTACAGCGCCAGGTTTTTTATTACGATGCCACTGATACTTAAAAGGACCAGAAACCACAAACCCCATTTATGCATGCGCGCACCATAACCAATGACAATAAGTGCAGGGATGAAGGCTGTCGCAAATGCAGTTATGGCCATAGCGCCCTGGGCAGGGTTAAGGCGGCTGGCTGCTGTGAGCAGGTCTGCCCATGAGAGGGCAGCACTCCAGGCGAGGCAGCCGGCGCAAAGCAGCCATAGCACGCGGTGCCATGGCATTAGTCGCACTGCCGGTTTGCGCAGCTTATGTGCGTTCTGCGTGAGGGGGGTGTGCTGAGCGGGAGAAGAGGAAAGTGCCGGCAAGAGATTCGCGCTTCTTCAGGTTTAGACATCCGCCTTATAGCAGAGCTGTTTGAAATATTCATTGAGAATGTTTCTCATTTGCGTATATAAGGCCGCTCAATTGAACCCCTCTCAGAATGTGTGATTACTCATGTTACCTCGTCAGCGGTCAGCTTCCCGAATTTTTACGTGTCTTCTCATGACAGGTTTTATGAGTGGCGGTGTTTTTTCGGCTCAGGCAGCAGAGACAGCATCCGATCATAAAAAAAATATAGTCAAAACCAGGGAGAGTGATGCGAACGAAAAAGCAATTGAGGCGAGAGAGGATGAACAGCTGGTTGTTACGGCCAGTCGTCGTAACCGTATGGAAGTGGGCAGCGGTGGGCAGCTTGGCGCACTTGGCACAAAACGTGGGCTTGATGTGCCGTTTAATATCCGCAGTTACTCTTCCAGCCTGATTGCAAACCAGCAGTCGCAGACACTGGGGCAGGTTTTGCAAAATGACCCCTCTGTGCGTACGACTATGGGCTATGGCAATTTTTCTGAGATGTTTGTGATCCGGGGTTTTGTACTGAATAGTGATGATATTGCTATTAACGGGCTTTATGGCATTACCCCGCGTCAGCTTGTCTCTCCTGAGCTATATGATCAGGTGCAGATTCTTAATGGTGCCAGCGCGTTTCTTAATGGTGCAGCCCCGAGTGGTTCGGCGGTTGGCGGCAACATTAATCTGATGTTTAAACATGCTGAAAAAACACCCGTTACGCGCGTCACAGGCGGCTATACCAGCAGCGCGATGGGAGAAGGAAGCATCGATGTTGGCCGACGCTTTGGTGATAATAAAAATTATGGGTTCAGACTGAATGTCGCCGGTCGTGACGGAGAGGATGCTATTCAGAACGAGCGCCGTCACAGTGTTGTGGTGGGAGCCGATTTTGACTGGCATAACGACAATACCCGCATTTCAGTGGATATGAATTACCAGAATCAGGGCGTGAATGGCGGGCGGTCAGCTGTGTTTCTGGGAAGTGATGTTACGCGTGTGCCACGTGTACCGTCAGCTTCAAAAAACTATGGTCAGCACTGGGCCTATAATGATCTGAGTTATATTTTCGGGATGCTGAATGCTGAGCATGACCTGACAAAGCATATTACACTTTATGGTGCTTTTGGCGGTATGGGGGCGAACGAAAAGGGGCTATATTCTAACCTGACTGTTAAAAATGTCAGCACAGGTGATGGTACTAATGGCAGTATGTATGTGCCTTATGTACAGACCAATGAAAGTACCCGTGCAGGCCTCAGAGCCCATTTCAATACTGGGTTTTTTAAGCATGAAATTAATGCGGGTGGTAACGGATTGTGGGAGGATACAGCTACAGCCTATGCTATGTCGTTAACGCCGGCCGCAAATAATTTATACCATCCTCAATACTCTGCTCCATTAAACAACTCTTATGTTGGTGGTAATATTCATAACCCTAAAACAAAAAACACAACGCGCCTTTATAGTCTGTTCTTCTCTGATACGGTGACCTTCTGGCATGACCGTATCGCGTTGACTGCAGGCTTTCGTTACCAGAGTATGCTCATCAACGCTTTTGATTATAACACCCGTGCCCGCACCGATCATTATAATGAGGGTGATTTTACACCGGTTGTCGGCCTGGTTTTTCATCCCACGCGCCGTACATCTGTTTATTTTAACCGTATCGAGGGGTTGTCTCAGGGGCCGGTGGCTGCGGGTACGAATATTGTTAACCTCGGAGAGGTATTCCCGCCTTATAAAAGTGTTCAGTATGAAGTGGGTGCAAAATATGACACCGGCCGCTTCACAACGACACTCGCGTTTTTTCAGATATCGCAGCCGCAGGCTTATCTGGCCGCGACAGCTCAGAGCGATTATTATCGTTTTACAGCGAATGGAATGCAGCGTAACCGCGGTGCGGAGCTGAATGTTAATGGCACTATTATAAAGGGGCTGCGCTTTAACGGAGGGGCGACCCTTATCGATGCCCATATTGTTAAGGGCGATAATAAAGGGAAAACAGCTATTGGTGTGCCGAACTACACGCTGAATGCTAACCTTGAATATGACCTGCCTTTTTTGCAGGGAGGCACAGTGGTTGGTCGTGTTGTTAATACGGGCAAGCAGTGGGTTAACGCAGGTAATACCATGCACTTGCCTGTATGGACCCGTTTTGATATCGCTATGCGTTACACTTTTGCTGTGAAGCATAAGCCAATGACACTGCGTTTTAGCGTCGATAATATTGCCAATAATCGTTACTGGGCGTCTTCTCTCGGAGGATATTTGATGCAGGGGGAACCACGCACCTTTAAATTTTCGTTTACGACAGATTTATAATCAAAAAAATGCTGACTGAAGAAATAGTTTTTCTATTTTAAAAAACGGTTTTCAGTCAGTTTTTTATATCTGCGGCCGGAAGAACACCCTGCTTAATTGCGTAACGGGTTATGGGTGAAACGATGAGCCAGAGCTGACGAGTCAGCTGTCTGAGGGAGCAGGCCAAGCAGTTGCAGCTCATCACAATACTGAGCAACCTGCTCACGTAGTTTCTGCCCTGTAATCGCCTGTATGACCGGTTCTTTCTGGAGCATCCGGAATATGGTCTGTGCGTTTAATCCGTCAGATGTCTGGGCCATAAGAGTAGCGGTTTCCTGCAAATGAGTGCGGGACCATTTTGCAGCATCTTTCAGGGCCAGAGTGAGTGCTGTTGCTGCATCTGCTTCGGTGTCAGGGGCAGTATGGCTGATACCAAGTACCAGGTTTGTACGCTCTGAATAAGCGCCCGTTGTACTGCCTGCCAGTTCAGAAAATACGCCTGGCTGCGTGCTGAGCAGCTGCCACCCTTGCGGGTCATCCGTCACTACCGCGTCCGCTTCAGCGAGCGTATCCGGCGCTGTCAGTGTGGCATCAGGTACGATTTTCCAGTTTATTTTTTCCATAGAGTTCATGCCCTTGCGGCGCATCATGGTGGCGAAAAACAATTTTCCTGCATTGTTGTGCTCGCCAACCAGAACAGTACGGTTCAGGAGCAGGTTAAGTCTCTGAATGCCTGTCGCGCGCCGCACGAGCAGGCGAAATGTTCCTGGCTGTACCCCCAGAATAAGGCTGGCGGCCAGTCCCTGATTGAGATGTGTTAACCATGTAGTGGCGGGTGCAACCGCAAAAGAGGCCTCTCCTTTTGTCAGGGCTGTTATAGCCTCATCCCCGTCTTCAGGAGGGTTGTTAAAGGGCAGGAGATCGAGATTGTAGTGCGTAAGAAAATTTTTCTGCGCAGCAACATTCAGAACCGGGCTGTTATCTGCGTCAGGCCATGCCAGGCGTATCTGGTGGTAAAGGCCATCAGCTCTGCGGCGGGGGTGATGATGCCTGTGCAGATGGTACAGCTCAGCACTGCCTGCGGCTGCCGCTCCGGCTAATCCACAGAGCAGAAACGTGCGGCGCGGGAAAGTGCCGGGAGGGGGGCCTGACATGCTCATGTTCCTGATCTTTCTAACGCGGAGAGATCTGTACTGTCACGGCAGAAACAGTTGCGATAAAAAAAATAAAAAAAATCACATAAGGGGGTTTACGAGCCCCGCCAAATGCGGTTATACGATGCCTCGCTGATCCCGAATAGCTCAGTTGGTAGAGCAAGCGACTGTTAATCGCTGGGTCGTAGGTTCGAGTCCTACTTCGGGAGCCAGCCTTTTCATAAAAATATAAATATTGTTTCTCAAGGGTGCTAATCGTTGCGTCTTCTGACTATATACGCGTGTGCCGGGCAGAATCTGGTGGAGCTGCGTTATCAGCAGCCCCGGGGTAGTATCAGCGCAGGGCCGCAATGCCGGTCAGTTCGACTTTCCATGCCGGGTTAGCCAGTTTTGCTTCAACTGTTGCACGGGCTGGTTTATTATCCTGGTCTAACCAGGCGTCCCATGCTTTGTTCATTTCTGTAATATCGTTGATATCAGTCAGAAAAATCTGAACGGAGAGAAGACGGCTTTTGTCAGTGCCAGCCTTGCTGAGCAGAGAATCAACCTGGCGCAGAATGTCAGCCATCTGTCCTTTTACATCAAGTGACGGATCATCAGCGACCTGACCAGCCAGGTGAATCAGACCATTATAGATAACTGCGCCACAAAGGCGTTCTTCGGGTTCAAGGCGCGTAATATCGCTCATGACAGGCTCCTGTGTGTCAGAAAAGAAAGCCTCAGCTTAGAGGCATATTATCAATAAGACGAATATCCCCCAGGCTTGCGGCAACAAAGAGGCGGGCAGAAGGGTCTGCCGCTGCTGTGATCTTCAGTGTCTCGCCTGAGCGCAGTTCGAGATAATGCACAGTAAATCCTGCCTGGGTAAGTTTGGTGCGGCAGGTGACAAGTGCGTCTTTTTCTGTCTGATTATGTTTCATGCTGGCAATGCATGCGAGCAGAAGAGAGGGGAGTTGCGCAGCCTGCCGGCGCTGCTGAGCTGTCAGGCGACGGTTGCGTGAAGAGAGAGCAAGCTGATCAGCTTCGCGCACAACCGGTACAGAGAGCACAGAAACAGGGAAGTTCAGATCTTCAGTCATGCGGCGGATAATGCTGAGCTGCTGGAAGTCTTTTTCACCAAATACAGCCACATCAGCGCCTGTCTGCATCAGTAGTTTGGTGACAATGGTGGTTACACCATTAAAATGCCCGGGGCGGTCTGCACCGCAGAGAATAGTATCTGCGCCGCTGACGGTTACCTGCGTTGAAAAATGTTCGGGGTACATGTCCTGGCTGTCGGGCGTGTACAGCACGTCGACGATACCGGTCTGCCTGAGGAGGTCTGCATCGGCCTCAGGGCTGCGTGGGTAGAGGCGAAAATCATCTGCGTTATTAAACTGAATGGGGTTAACATAAATCGTGACAATGCGGCGGGTGACTTTACCGTCCAGGGCACGCACAAGTGCCAGGTGCCCGTTATGAAGAGATCCCATTGTTGGCACGACACCTATGGTTTCGCCTTGTCTGTGCCATTGAGTGACCAGGCGGGCCAGTTCCTGCCGGTCTGTAATAATCTGCATGTCAGATCCTGGTTGTGTAATAAAAGATACTATACTTATAAAGCACTTCTGCTCTGAAGAAAAATAATGTGGTGTTTTCGCTGTTAACGCTATATCGGGAGCATATGCAGGCCGTGACGCTGTTTTGATGACAAAGCGTCGCGGTTTTTTTTGCCTTCAGGATATGGCACCTCATCTTATGAACACAAAAACTCTTTTCTCTGGCATGGCGCTTGCTTTTGGGGCGTACGCGTCATTCTCGATCAGTGACGCGTTCTCTAAAATGCTGGCGGGACATATGAACCCGTTTGAGGTTGCTTTCTCAGGTGGTGTGTTCGGGCTGCTTATTCTGCCATTTATACGCAAACCACATGAGTCGTATCTCGATGTTGTGCGGCCGCAAAATAAGGCTATGTGGGTTTTGCGTGCTGTGTGCGTTTTTGTGGCGACAGCAGCCAGTGTAAAGGCTTTTATGCTGCTGCCTATGCCTGAGGCTTTTTCTCTTATGTTTCTGATGCCGTTATTTGTTACTATTCTTTCAGTTGTGTTGCTGAAAGAGAAAGTGACGATATGGGCGTGGATTGCGGTTGTGCTCGGGTTTGTCGGTGTGCTGATAGTGCTGCGCCCTGGTGTGCGTGCCCTGAATATAGGGCATTTATGCGCTTTGCTCTCAGCTATATCATGCGCAGGTAGTGTTATAGCCTATCGTGTGGCTGATAAAGAAAGTGTGCGTTTGTCTCTGTTTGGCTCAAGTCTGGCGGGGCCGCTTATCGGTAATGGTATTCTGATGGCCGCTAATGCAGCCTGGCCGCCGCATATTACTGCCTGGGTATATTTGTTTGGTTATGGTTTTCTGGCTGCATTAGGGCAGCTGCTGCTTATGCTGGCGACAGCCCGTGCTCCGGCTAACCGTGTTGCTTTGCCGCAATATAGCCAGATGGTCTGGGCCATTGCGCTAAGCTATATCGTTTTTCATGATGCGCTGGATGTCTGGACCTTTGTTGGTATTGCCGTCATTACTTTTTCAGGCATGCTCAACTGGTTTCGTCAGCGTATTCGCTACGAGCGTATGGCCATGAAGGAGCGTGCAGAGCGTAATCGTGCTTTGAAAGCCGGGATGTTGAAATAAAAAAGACCATCAGCTTTCTCTCTGTCGTTCAGCCATGGACCATGTAGGGAGCATTGGCTTCTGTGGTCTGGCAATCGGTTTAAATGGGTTTGTTTTTTAACCCCATTTATGTGCTGTCTGCTGCCTGACCAGAGGGTGATATGATTTTAAGGGTGGTATAATTATATGAATATTGCCAGTCTGTTAAAAAAATATACAGTTTTTTCAAGATAGATGATGAGATGGGTATGGAATATATAAGTTATAATGGTGTAGCTGCCGGTATAACTAACCAGAAACTGGCGCTTATTGGCCTGGCTCATAAAGCGCTGAGAGAGAAGAAGGGTATAAAGCTTCCTCCTCTGGTTATGTTTGATCCGCAGAGCAGAGAACCCCGGCCACGGGTTGATTTTGCGTCAGTATTTGATGTTCGTTATATTTGTTATGTTCTTAACGCCTTTTCCATTCCTGTTAAATACGGGCCGGATGATGATTATCAGGAAGTTGATTCCTCAGCCTGCTTCTGGGAAGGTGCAGAGCGGTTTGGAGAAACTAAAATTCTTGGTGATATGGCGCTTTATGGGCTGACGTGCCAGCTCACCAGGGCTTTTATTCTGAATGACACTATAGAAGAAATTGCTACGATCATTGGTGATGGTATTTTTCAGGATCGTGATATCAAACATGTTATACAAATGCGTGTTGAGAAAGACTGGGAAGATTACAGCCATAGTGTTTTAAGCCCTGTTAAGTATGAAGATAATTTACTGGCGCCATCAGCTATTCTGGCGAAAGCCAAAAATAAATTTGGATATTTATTATCATCAGCATTAATTCTGTGTGATGAGGATAATATGCCATACTCAAAAGAAGAAATAAGAATTATAGCAAAAAAAGATTTCAATATTTATTTATACTGGAAGTCTGATTTTATTAATATAAGAGAATATGATACCCTTACCTTATCACTAATTGATTTTTCTCTTTCTTTGAAAGCGCCTTTTTTTGTGGGGACATGTAAATCTACTTTTTCATGTTTTGCTGCATTTGAAAAATATTGTAAGGAGCGGCATGATACGCTCAATCACTTTATTTATAATGGACAGGCACCAGAGCTGGAGGAACGTTTTGATAACGGCACCAGTACAGATTCACGTATAGCAACTAAAAACTTTTTTGGGCGCAAATGCCTTATGCCTCGCCATGAGAAAGAAGTTGCTCTGCCTGTAAGGCTGTCAGCTCATATTTCTAATATTGGTGATTTTCATACACAGAGTTCTGTTGCCTCTTTCCCGGAAGGCATTCCTGTGGTGGTGGGTTACTTTGAAAATACTGCCCGTTTCAGAATTGAGGGGTTTGAGCTGCATATAAATCCTGAAAATTTACGGATCAGGTATAAAGCTGTGTTGTTGAATGGCCGCACCAGCGACTGGGTAGCGAATGGCGTATATTGTGGCACCAGAGGGGAAGGGATGCCGCTTGTCGGTTTTGCTATAGAGATAGCCGGGCCGGAAAGTCTGGAGCTGGATTGCGTTTATGCAGCACAGTTTTCAAGCGGAGAAATTGTCACGGAAGTTAAGAATGGTGAGATGTGCCGCAGCACATCAGGGATAGAGAAGCTGATATCTATGCAGGTCTCTTTTCGAAAAAAGAAGTTTAAGAATAGCTGAAGAGAAATTGGACAGGTTTCACATTATACGAACATTCGGTCTGCAGGTGGGTGTTCGTGTGTGACCAGAAAAAGAAGTGAGTTACGAGCAGGAGAAAAATGTAGAGCCGGCGTAAATAGTACAGTCGGTATAACAGGTTAAGCCGCTGCTGCTCATTGTCAGGTCAGTATATATCCTTTTACCCGATAATTTTTCTGTTTTTTCGTGATATTAATATTTTCACTGATAGTTTTTGACACACTGAAACAGGCCTGCTTAACACTGTCACACAGAGCATAAAAGCCTGGGGGCGGGACAACACATATTATGACATTTTCTGTCGTGCAGCCGGTCGTTAAAGGGTGGTGTCCAGGTCTGCATATGCCCATGCAGGCGGCTGATGGCTGGCTGGTGCGGGTGCGTCCGCTTTTTGGCCGGGTCAGTGCGCAACAGGCACTCCTTCTGGCTGATGAAGCAGAGCGTCATGGCAATGGTGTTATCACGCTTACAAATCGTGGCAGCCTGCAGCTCAGAGGGTTTACTTACGAGCAGGCGCTTCTTTTTCCCCGGCGTATGGTTGAGGCGGGTCTTGGTCTGCCTGATCCGGGTGCGGAAAAACGCAGGGCATTACAGGTTTCGCCTCTGGCCGGGCTGGATAAAGACTGCGCTGTACAAACGCTTTCTGTCGCTTATAATTTGTCAGAACAGCTTATGAGCTCAGAGAATTTGTCTGCTTTGCCGGATAAATTTGGCTTCGTGGTTGATGGTGGTGGTTTATGCCCGGCTGGTGCCTTAAAGGGCGATATATCTTTGCAGGCTGTGGCTGGTTCCGACACTTTGTGGCAGGTCGCCTGTGGTGTTGCTCGCAGCGAGGCTCTTGATGCTTCAGGTGTTGTCTCGCTTGCTCTTGATCTGGCCAGGCGCTTTGTTGAGCAGGCCGATAAAACACGCCCGCTTCGCCAGCCTGAAACAGGCTGTCTTTTATTTGAAGCGTGTAACCAGCCGTATGAGCGCGTAATAATCCCGCCGCAGAAAAATCCGTTGCTGACTGGTTCTCTGGTGCCGGGTGTGTATGGTCTGGGTGTGGCACTTGGCTCTCTGACGCCTGAAATTTTACGTGATTGTGCCGCCGTTGCCAGTCAGGGTGATGGATATATCAGACTGACGCCGTGGCATAGTCTGATCCTGGCAGGGCAAAATGCGATGCCTCAGATCACAGGACTTCTGACAGAGCATGATGAGGCCAGGCTGCGCGTTTATGCCTGTTCTGGTGCGAAGGGATGTGCACAGGCTGCCCACGATATACCGGCACAGGCCCTGGCTCTGTCAGCTTTTTTGCCGTCAGGTGCTTCACTTCATGTCTCAGGGTGTCGTAAGGGGTGTGCTCATCCTGCTCCGGCAGATGTCACAGTTGTGGCTACTGCTGGTGAGTATCATCTTGCCAGAAATAGTAGGGCAGGTGATGCCCCTGTGTGCAGGGTGACAGATTTTGAAGCCGTGTGTGCTTTTGTGCGCTCAGATATGGGTGAAGGCGGCGGTTAAACGAAGGAGTGAGGGCCATTATGGCTGGTTATGACTATATCCATGATGGCGCGGCCATTTATCAGCGGTCTTTTTCTATGATCCGTGATGAGGCAGATCTGAGTGCCTTTCCTGTTACTGATGCTAATATTGTGGTGCGTATGATTCACGCCTGCGGCATGGTTGAACTGGCTCAGCATGTCAGCATGTCAGCTGATTTCACGTCTTCTGCACGTCAGGCACTGAAGGGTGGATGTCCGGTTTTGTGTGACTCAGAAATGGTAGCACATGGTGTTACCCGTGCCCGTCTGCCTGCTTCTAATCCGGTCGTTTGTACGTTGCGTGATGAACGTACGCCTGAGCGTGCAAAGCTGATTGGTAACACACGTTCCGCCGCAGCGCTTGACTTCTGGGGTGAGAGGCTGAAAGGCGCAGTCGTGGCAATCGGCAACGCGCCCACCGCGTTGTTTTATCTGCTCGAACTGCTTGATGCCGGTGCACCAAAGCCTGCGGCTGTTATTGGTTTGCCGGTTGGTTTTGTCGGTGCGGCTGAATCGAAAGAAGCTTTGTCTCAGCGTACAGATGTTCCCTGGCTTATTGTGCATGGTCGTCTTGGTGGCAGTGCAATGGCTGCAGCTGCGGTCAATGCTCTGGCCAGCGAGACTGAATAATGGCTACAGGCACACTGCATGTTGTAGGGGTTGGTCCGGGCAGCCCTGATCTGCTTACGGTAAGAGCTGCCCGCCTGATCGAGGGTGCTTCGGTGGTAGCTTATTTTTGCCGTGAGGGGCGTAAAGGGCACGCCCGCACTATTGCAGAGACATACATTACTGAAGGGACGCATGAGCTGCGCCTGGTGTATCCGTTCACGACAGAAATCGCAGTGGAAGACCCGGATTATCAGCGTGGTATCCAGGCGTTTTATGACCGCAGTGCGCAGCAGCTGGCAGATATGCTTACACAGGGGCAGGATGTCGTCGTGCTGTGTGAGGGCGAGCCTTTTCTTTATGGTTCAGCCATGTATCTGTTTGACCGGCTGAAAGAGCAGTTTGCAACCTCGGTTGTGCCTGGCATTGCCGCTATGAATGGCTGCTGGTCACAGGTTCAGCTGCCCATGACGCACGGTGATGATGTTCTGTGTGTTATTCCTGCGACATTGCCTGAGGCAGATCTGACCCGCTGGCTGCAACAGGCTGATGCGGCAGTTATTATGAAAATAGGCCGTAACATGAGCAAAGTGCGCAATGCCCTTGTACAGTCAGGCCGTATGTCAGATGCGCGCTATGTGGAGCGTGGCACGCAGCCGGATAGTTTTTCCTGCCCGTTTGAGGAGTGTGGAGAGACCGCACCATATTTCTCGCTGGTGCTGGTTCCGGGACGAAAGGGTATCAGATGAGCGGGCGTATCAGCATTATCGGCCTCGGGCCTGGTAATATTTTGCAGCGTACTCCCCAGGCAACACAGGTGCTCGAACAGGTGACCGACCTTGTGGGGTATGGCCCTTATGTGCAGCGGGTTGAAGCGCCGCATCATGTCATTCGTCATAGTTCTGATAACCGTGTTGAGGCTGAACGCGCACGTCACGCTCTTGAAATGGCTTCAGCTGGCCGGCATGTCGGCGTTGTGTCAGGTGGTGACGCCGGGGTATTTGCCATGGCCAGTGCCGTTTTTGAGCAGGTACAGCTTGGGCCTGACACATGGCGGACGCTTGATATTGAAGTCATCCCCGGGGTCAGTGCGGTTCTGGCGGCTGCGGCGGCACTTGGTGCGCCACTGGGAGGCGATTTTTGTGTGATGTCTCTTTCAGATAACCTCAAGCCCTGGCCAGTTGTTCTGCGGCGGTTGCAGCTGGCGGCAGAGGCCGGGTTTGTTATCGCCCTTTATAATCCGCGCTCGCAGGCACGCCCCTGGCAGCTTGGTGAGGCCTTGCTTCATCTGCGGCAGTTTGTGCCGCTTCATACGCCTGTTGCGTTTGCCCGCGCTATTGGTCGTCCCGATGAAGCCGTCAGAATAACCAGTATTGAAGAGGCTGATGCCGACCTGGCGGATATGAGCACTCTGGTGCTGATCGGGTGTGCAGCCAGCCGGTTGATTGAGCGGCCTTCTGGTCATCAGCCCTGGTTTTATACATTGCGCAGTGTTGTGGCGGAGTAGTTTTGTAACCAGCTGAGAGCCTCCTGCGCTGTATGTACGCAGGGGCCGGCTGGCTGCGCTGGCCGATCGATTATTAAGACCGGAATATTCAGCTGCCTTGCGGCTTCTATTTTTGCAAATGTTGCTTTTCCACCTGAATTTTTTGTGACAAGCCAGTTAATCCGGTGCCGGCGAAGCATGTCATATTCGCCAGCCAGGTCAAAAGGGCCGCGGGCAGTGATGAGTGTTGTGTAGGGTGGCAGGTCAGCCGGCAGGGGTGCTTCGATTGAGCGCAGAATATAATGGTGCTGTGGTGCATTTTTAAAAGGCGTGGTTTCTTTGCGGCCGGTGGTTAAAAAAATCTGTAAAGGCTGGGTGATCGCTGCCAGAACCATGGCTGCCTTATTCAGGTCCGGTGCGTGGTGCCAGGTGTCTGCTGGTGTAGCTTTCCAGCCCGGGCGTTTGAGACGCAGCAGGGGGAGTGAGAGCCTCTCACATGCTATGCTGACATGCTGGCTCATGACAGCTGCAAAAGGGTGTACTGCATTCACAACAGCCTGAATTTTATTGTGGCGCAGCCAGTCGCAAAGTCCATCAACCCCGCCAAAGCCACCGGTGCGCACTGACAGGGCTGGCAGATGTGGGTTGCGCGTCACACCAGCAAGAGAGAGTGTTGGTGCAAAGTTATTCTGGTATTCCAGAAGAGTACACAGGGTGCTGGCTTCGGTTGTGCCCCCGAGAATCAGAACAGGTACAGGCGGTGAGTGCAGAAGAGGCATGATCAGAAGTCTTTGCTACAACACGCTATTTTGCGTCATACGGTAGGTTATATCAGTGTGACACGTTATAGCACCAGGATTCGGAGAGGGCATAAGGCATGATCGTACCCAGCAGAAATATGCCCTGGCTGACGGTCATAGGCGTGGGGGAAGAAGGGGCAGAAGGCCTTTCTGCCACAGCACGCGCGCTTATTGAAACTGCACCGTGGATTATTGGAGGAGAGCGGCATCTCACCTTATGTCGCTCGCTCATAAAGGGTGAGGCCCATTCGTGGGGGCAGCCTTTTTCAACGGGCATCGAACAGGTTCTGGCGCGCAGGGGGCACCCGACACTGGTTCTGGCCTCAGGTGATCCGTTTTTTTACGGGGTAGGGGTTACGCTGGCGGCTCACCTGAGTTCTGAGGATATGGTCTGCCTGCCTGCTCCGTCATCTGTTTCACTGGCCTGTGCCCGGCTGGGCTGGGCGCGTCAGGGTTGTCAGGTTCTGTCTGTCTGCGGGCGCCCGATGGAGGTGCTGCGGCCTTTTTTGCAGCCTGGAGCGCGCCTTCTGGTGTTATGTGCTGATGAGACAACTCCGGGGCTCTTACTCTCCTGGCTGACCGAGCTGGGTTTTGGCCAGGTTCAGTGTCATATTCTCGAAGCGCTCGGGGGGCAGCAGGAGAAGCGTGCTTCCTGCCTTGCGTATGAGGGGATTACAGAGCCTGTTAACAGGCTCTGTATGGTCGCTCTTGAGATACCACAAAGCACAACACAGTCTGCTCTCTCGCGGGCGGCAGGTTTGCCTGATTCCTGCTTTGAGCATGATGGCCAGCTTACAAAACGTGAGGTGCGTGCAGTGACATTATCCTCTCTGGCACCAAGAGCCGGAGAGCTGTTGTGGGATATCGGTGGCGGGTGTGGGTCTGTGAGTATTGAATGGATGCTGACTGACCCGACCTGTCGGGCTGTTGCGGTTGAGCGTGTGCCTGAACGCGCAGCGCGTATTGCCCGCAATGCTCAGATGTTAGGTGTGCCTGATCTGCATATTGTGCAGGGTGAAGCCCCTGAGGCTTTATATAATTTACCTCAGCCATCTGCCATTTTTATTGGCGGCGGGGCAACTGCCCCCGATATGCTTGAGATAGCGTGGAGCAGACTGAAACCTGGTGGACGTATTGTTGTTAATGCTGTTGTTGCAGAAACAGAAATACGGGTGTTAGAGGCCTGGCAGAAATGGGGTGGTGAGGTGAGCCGCCTGAGTGCTGCACGTCTGACTGCTGTTGGCTCATTGCATGGCTTTAAACCGGCTATGACGGTTACGCAGTGGGTAGCCTGGAAGCCGGTGGAGTGAGATTTTACCGCACTATAGCGGGTCTGGGCTGGAACAGCCATGCCACAGCCGAACAGGCAGTTCATATTGTGCAGAAGATGATGTGTCATTATGGCGTGGTAAACCTTACCTGTCTGGCTGTGCCTGCCTTTAAAACCAGCCGGCAGCTGGCCGGCGATGTAGCCGCCAGACTGGATGTGCCTTTGTGCTGGGTTAATGATGCAGAGCTTGCTGATATACAGCCTTTGTGCCTGACATATTCTGGTGTAGCGCGCCGTCTCACCGGCTTTGCGTCGGTTGCTGAGGGGTGTGCCCTGGTTGCAGCCGGAGCAGAGGCTCAGCTATATGGTCCCGGGCAGAAACACGGGGGCATTGTCTGTGCCCTGGCAGGAGGAAAGAAAGCGTGACCGTTCATTTTATAGGGGCAGGCCCGGGGGCTGCTGATCTGCTGACTGTGCGGGGGCGCGATATTCTGGCTTCATGTCCGGTGTGTCTTTATGCAGGTTCAGTTGTGCCACCTGATATGCTTAAATTTTGTCCGCCGGGTGCGCGTCTTATTGATACAGCTCCTCTGACGCTTGATCAGATTGAGGCGGAATATGTGAAAGCGCATGAGGCGGGTGAAGATGTGGCTCGCCTGCATTCGGGGGATTTGTCGATATATAGTGCGGTTGCTGAGCAGACCCGCCGTCTTGACCGGCTGAATATTCCCTGGCGTATGGTACCGGGTGTACCTGCTTTTGCCGCAGCCGCTTCTCTTCTGGGGCAGGAGCTGACTGTACCCGGTGTTGCGCAAAGCCTGGTACTTACCCGTATGACAGGCCGAGCCTCAGCAATGCCTGAGAAAGAAAAGCTGGCGGCTTTTGCGGCAACAGGAGCAACTCTGGCAGTTCACCTGGCAATTCATGTGCTTGATAAAATTGTTGAGGAACTGACACCCTTTTATGGTGCTGACTGCCCTGTAGCGATTGTTGCCCGTGCCACATGGCCTGATGAGGTTGTGCTGCGTGGTACGCTGGGTACCATACAAAATGTGTTTGAGCAGTCACCTGTTGAGCGTACGGCCCTTGTGCTGGTCGGGCCTGCTCTGGGGCATAAAGAGTTCCGAGAGAGTGCGTTATACGACCCTGATTACCGTCGTCGTTTCAGAAGCTGAGGTCGTCAGTGTTCTTCCGTGCGGCCTACGCACTGGCCGGCACGGTTGCAGACAACAACATCAGCTTTGATACTGGCTGGTGCCAGTGCCTGCTGCACGGTTTTGAGCGCAGTTTGTGCGATCAGGGTTCCAAGAGGAATGTTTTCCTCCTGTGTCAGTAAAAATGCCTCGGCTACCGTCGGGCTGGCCGCAATGGCGCTGATGAGGGGGGGAGAGGCACCTCCTGTGGCAGCGAGTTCTGCCAGAGCACGCATGTCAGCCTGGCCGCGTTTTGAATGCAGGTCTAGCCGCCCCTGGCCCAGCTTGGTCATTTTTGCAATGCCTCCGGCAATGGTCAGGCGTGGCACAGGGTGCTGGCGCAGATATTTGAGCATCCCTCCGGCAAAATCGCCCATTTCGATCAGAGCGGTCTCAGGCAGGTTATAGAGTTTTTGTACAGTGTTTTCGGAAACATTGCCGGTGGCGCCGGCCAGGTGGTGCAGGCCTTCTGCTCTGGCAACATCAATGCCGCGCTGGATGCTGTGAATCCACGCAGAACATGAAAAGGGGACGACAATGCCTGTTGTGCCCAGAATAGAAAGACCACCGACAATACCAAGGCGCCCGTTCAGAGTGCGTTGTGCCAGGCGTACACCGTCCTGTACTGAAATGATGATTTCTGCATCGGGCAGAGAGCCGTTAACTTCACTCAGTGTCCTGCACATCATAGCGCGGGGCACGGGGTTAATGGCGGCTTCACCCGGGGGGAGCGGCAGACCCGGTCGCGTTATGGTGCCAACGCCGGAGCCTGCACGAAAAACGACGCCACTGCCCTGTGGCAGGTGGCGGACTGTGGCGCGAATACAGGCTCCGTGGGTAATATCAGGGTCATCTCCTGCATCTTTTATCACCTCAGCATAAGGGTTTCCGTTGTCTGTGCCATAACGGCAGATGGAAAAAACACACGATGACCCGTTGGGTAAGGTGATCGGCACAGTCGCTGGCGGATCATAGCCCAGCAGCAGCATCCAGGCGGCCCGGGTTGCGGCTGTAGCGCAGCTTCCGGTGGTCCATCCCCGGCGGAGCGGTGGTGCTGTGTCTGTCATAACCATTCTTTTACAAAGCTGAATTGTCAGGGAAAAGAGTTATCTCCGTACAGATGTGAAGATGCTTTCATCATACTGCATTTTGTCCGTGGTGAGAGAGCTGTTTTTTATGATAGAAACAGGCATGTCCTATGCTGATTTTATCCATCTCCGTGTACATTCTGCTTATTCTCTGAGCCAGGGCGCTATTCGTGTTCCTGAGCTTGTCAGCCTGGCGCAGGAGATGCAGATGCCAGCCGTGGGCATGACAGACTCGGGCAACCTGTTTGGTTCGCTTGAGTTCTCGCAATATGCCAGCAAGGCCGGGGTGCAGCCCATTACAGGGTGTCAGATCAATCTGCCGGCACGTAATCCTAAGCCGGGGGCTCCGCTCGAGCCGGTTGTGCTGCTGGCACAAAATCCGGCAGGCTTGTCTAACCTGCGTATTCTTTCCTCTCTCGGGTTTCAGGAGTCTGACCCCGCCGCTCCGGTTGTGCAGATGCAGACACTCTGTGAGCATTCCGAGGGTCTTATTTTGCTGACCGGGGGGACGCGCGGGCCATTGTTTCAGATGCTGGCTGAGGGGCAGAAGGATGAAGCGGAACGCTGGCTTGCACAGCTGCACGAGACATTTGACGACCGGCTGATTGTTGAGCTGCACAGACATAATCTGCCGGTCGAAAAAGCCGTTGAACCGGGGGTTCTGGCTCTGGCTGACAGTTTTGGCCTGCCACTGGTGGCAACGAATGAGTGTTTTTTTGCCCGTCGCGATATGTATGAGGCCCATGATGCCCTGATCTGTATTGCTCAGGGGCGTACAATGGCAGAGCGTGACCGCTGGCGTGTTACACCTGAGCACTGGTTTAAACCACCTGAGGTGATGCGCGCTTTATTTGCTGACCTGCCTGATGCCTGTGACAATACACTCGAGATTGCCCGTCGCTGCGCGATTAAGGTTGAGACCTGTAAACCTCTTTTGCCAGTGTGCCCCAAGGTGAGGGAGGGATCAACGGAGGATGAAACGCTGCGTGCCATGGCCTGGGAAGGGCTGGAGGAGCGTTTTATTAAGCTTAAGCCTGATGACGCCACGCGTGAGATATATAAAAACCGTCTGGCGTTTGAGCTTGATGTGATCTCAAAAATGGGGTTCCCCGGTTATTTTATGATCGTGGCTGACTTCATCCAGTGGGGAAAGGCGCATAACATCCCGGTCGGGCCGGGGCGAGGTTCTGGTGCAGGGTCTCTGGCCGCCTGGGCACTGACGATTACAGATATTGACCCCATTCCGTTTAACCTTCTGTTCGAGCGGTTTCTTAACCCCGAACGTGTGTCTATGCCTGACTTTGATATTGATTTCTGTCAGGACCGGCGTGACGAGGTTATTGCTTATGTGCGGCGCGAATATGGTGCTGACCGCGTGGCGCAGATTATTACCTTTGGTAAGTTGCAGGCCCGTGCAGCAGTGCGCGATGTCGGGCGTGTGCTTGGTTTGCCTTATGGCATGGTCAATCGTGTAGCTGAGCTTATTCCTAATAATCCCGCTCAGCCGGTCACGCTGAAGCAGGCTGTTGAGGGTGAGCCCAAACTGCAGGAAATGCGCGATGAGGATGAAGCACTGCGCCGGCTGCTTGAAATAGCGCAGCAGCTCGAAGGGCTTTATCGTCATGCCAGTACACATGCTGCCGGTGTCGTGATTGGCGACCGCCCACTGGTTGAGCTGGTTCCGCTCTATCGCGACCCGAAAAGCGATATGCTGGTTACCCAGTTTAATATGAAGTTTGTTGAGCAGGCTGGCCTGGTGAAGTTTGACTTTCTTGGTCTGACGACGCTTACCATTTTGCAGCGCGGTATCAACTTTCTCAATAAAATGGGTGTTGAGGTTGATCTGGGCCTTATTCCGCTCGATGACCCGATTACGTACGAGATGCTCAGCCGGGGTGATACCGCCGGGGTGTTTCAGTTTGAAGGTGCAGGTATGCGCGACGTTTTGCGTCAGATGCGTCCGACCCGCCTTGAAGATCTGATTGCAGCCGTGGCGCTTTACCGTCCTGGTCCGATGGCAAATATTCCTGATTACTGCCGGCGTAAGCATGGTGAGGCCTGGGAGCCACCACACGAGGAGATTCGTGAGATTCTTGAAGAGACCTATGGCATTATGGTCTATCAGGAACAGGTGATGCAGATTGCCCAGAAAATGGCTGGTTATAGTCTGGGTGGTGCGGATTTGCTGCGGCGTGCCATGGGTAAAAAAATTCGTGCTGAAATGGATAAGCAGCGTGAAATTTTTACAGAAGGAGCTACAGCACGCGGTATTGACCATGACAAAGCTATCGAGGTGTTTGACCTCATGGCAAAATTTGCTGACTACGGCTTTAACAAATCGCATGCTGCCGCATATGCTCTTGTGTCGTATCAGACCGCCTGGATGAAGGCGAACCATCCGGTTGCCTTTCTTGCCGGCTGTATGTCGCTTGCGCGTGAGCGCACAGAAAAACTTGCCACTCTGCGCCAGGAAGCGGAGCGTATGGGTATTAAGGTTCTGCCACCTGATATTAATAAGTCAGAAGCTGATTTTTGTGTTGAGACGCTGCCTGATGGCACACACGCCATTCGTTACGCACTGGCTGCAGTGAAGCGTGTTGGTGCCGGTGCGATGGAGGCTCTGACAGCTTCGCGCGGAGATAAACCATTTAAGGACCTGGCTGATTTTACAACACGGGTTGATCCTAAGCATATTAACCGCATGCAGGTTGAAAACCTGGCAAAGGCGGGAGCTTTTGAATGCCTGGATCAAAACCGTGCCCGTGTGTGTCGTTCGGCAGATACCTTGCTCAGGCGGGCGCAAAGCCAGGCGCAGGAGGCCGCATCAGGGCAGATTGGCCTGTTTGGTGGTACAGGCCATGTTGAACCGTTACGGCTGGCTGAGGGGCCTGACTGGCCTGAGTTTGAACGGCTGACGATGGAGGCTGATGCTATCGGTTTTCACATGACGGCTCATCCGCTTGATGCCTATGGTCCCGTGCTGCGGCGCATGGGGGTGACTAAGTCCTCAGCGTTGCAGGCTGCGGCAGAGGCGGGCGTGACCCGCGTCAGCATTGCCGGCTGTGTCGTTGATAAAAAAGAACGCCCGACCCGCACAGGTAATAAAATGGCCTGGGTGCGGTTGTCAGATGCCGGTGGCAGCTGTGAGGTCACTCTGTTTTCTGAAGTGCTGGGGCGTGTGCGTGAAAAACTGGTCACCGGGGCAGCCGTTATGGTCAAAGCTGAATTAAAACTCGATGGTGAAGCGATGCGTATTACGGCCAGCGATGTGACGGAGCTGGAGGATGCAGCAGCACAGAGTAAAAGCATTTTGCGTGTCTGGGTTGGTGGGGAGGAGGCCTTGCCTCAGTTGCGTGAGACGCTTGAGCAGCAGCGTGGCGGCATGGGGCGTGTTGTGTTGTTGCCTGATGTCAGTGGTGAACGTGATGTGGAGCTTCGCCTTAAAGGGCTTTACAGGGTAACGCCTCAGCTTAGTCAGCGCCTTAAAACATTCACGGGTATTTCCCGTGTTGAGCAGGTTTAAGGCTCAGCATGGTGCAGTTATGGGCGCAGCTTCTGCCATGGAAAGACCCGGAAGCTGTTTTCGCTGCCTGGGGGGAGAGGCCCTGGTGTGCTTTCCTTGATAGTGGCGGCCCGGAGGGAGAGCGCAGCCGCTGGCAGATTTTATGCATTGATCCCGAACATGCTTTTATCGTTCCTGCTGGCGATGAAGCTGGTTCTGCCAGTGTATTTAAACGCCTGCGTCACTTTATGCCTGTACTGGCAAAGGGGTGTAAAAAGCCTTTAAATCTGCCATTTTACGGTGGCTTTATAGGTTTTGCCGGGTATGGCTGTGGCATGCAGCAGGAAAAAATAGCGACACGTCATATTGATGATGCTGAACCACAGGCGGCTTTTGCGCTTTATAATCACGCAGTTCTCTGGGATCGGCAGGAAAAGCGCGCTTATGTTGCCGGGTTTTGTCGCGATGATATGTCAGGCTGGCAGCAGGCTGGCCTTCAGGCACGTTTTCATACGGCCTGGGCAGAGCTTTCTTCAGAGGTGCCTGTTGTGCCGGCTCTGCCTCGTCTTGCTTTTGAAGCAGACAGGCCGCGCAGTGGCTATTGTATGGCTGTCATGCAGGCGCGTAACTATATTGCCGCGGGTGATATTTTTCAGGTTAATGTAACCGGGCGTTATAGTGCCTCTTTGCCTGAAAATTTTTCTGATGTCGCTTTATACAGCGCCCTGCGCCGTCAGGCCCCGGCGCCTTTTGGTGCTTATTTACGGTGTGGCCACAATTATGCGCTGCATTCAACATCGCCTGAGCGTTTTTTGCAGGTTAGCACGCAGGGTGAGGTCAGTACCCGCCCGATTAAAGGGACAGCACCGCGCGGGCGGGATGCTCAGCAGGATATCGCGCTGGCTAACGCTCTTTCAGAAAATGAAAAAGAACGTGCTGAAAACCTGATGATCGTTGACCTGATGCGCAATGATATCGGGCGTGTTGCACAGACAGGAAGTGTGCATGTGCCGGATCTGATGCAGGTAGAGCGGTTTGAGCATGTGCATCACCTGGTTTCTGAAGTGCGGGCTCAGCTTAACCCTGATCAGGATGTGTTTGATCTGTTGCAGGCAACATTACCGCCTGGTTCGGTTACCGGTGCACCTAAACATCGGGCTATGCAGATTATTGATGAGATTGAAGCCGGTGCACGAGGTGCTTATTGCGGCGCTGTTTTGCAGATCGGGGTAGATGGTCGTCTTGATAGTTCTGTTATTATCCGCACTCTGGTCAGGCACCGTAACCGCCTGCATGTTTCAGCCGGTGGTGGTATTACCATTTTGTCTGACCCTGAGACGGAATATGAAGAAATGCGCCTTAAGCTCAGGCCGTTACTCGCGTTGTTTGGGGCTGAACCGTGAAGGGTGTTGTCTGGCTGAATGGCGCTTTGTGCCCGGCTGATAAGGCTTATGTATCAGTGGCAGACCGTGGTCTGACCCTCGGTGACGGACTTTTTGAAACATTCAGGGTAGATAAGGGGAAACTCTTACATATCGGGCTGCACATGGCGCGCCTTCAGGCAGGCAGTACGGTGCTTGCTCTGCCAGTGCCAGAGCAGGATGTCGTTGAACAGGCAGCGGCATCATTACTTGGAGCGCTGAATATTGAGCAGGGGTCAGCGCGTCTGACGGTTACACGAGGTGCCGGCCCAAGGGGGATTGCGCCGCCTGCACAGTCACAGCCGACAGTCTTTATGACCGCCTCAGAGGGCGCTTCTGTTCCTGCTGATGTGACACTGATAACCAGCCAGCTGGTACGCCAGGATGAACTTTCCGTGTTGTGTCAGTTTAAGACACTGAATTACCTGCCTTCCATTCTGGCACGGCAGGAGGCGATAAAGGCCCGGGCGGGGGATGCCCTGATTTTGAACACAAAAGGCCGTGTTGCTGAAACAACAGTCAGCTCTGTGCTGGTACAAAAAGCCGGGCGGTTTCTGACACCATCACAGAAAGAAGGCGCTTTGCCAGGGGTGGCCTGTGCTGTGCTGCGTCAGAAGGGTTTACTGGATGATGTCGTTCTGACGAGAGAGGATCTGATCCAGGCTGATGCTGTTTATCTGGTCAACGCGCTGAGCCTGCGTTGTGTGACAAGCCTGGATGGTATGCCTCTCAGGCAGGACAGAAACGGATTTTATAGAGTATGTAAGGAACTATCGTTAATAACATGACAAAATTTGTCCTGTTTTTTCGGTAATTTTTATGCATTTCAGCCTGCCGGAAAATTTGTATCAGGCTGTATAGCGGGTGTAGCCTGCTCCCCGTTATGTGAAAGGATTCGTGGGCCATGTTGATGGAAGCTTCGAAAAGCCAGAAAGACGATCAGGACAGAAAACCAGAATACGATCTGCGCCAGATCGATTGTGACCCTGACTTCTGGTACCCTGTAGCCTGGTCGCACAAGGTCAGACGTGGCAAGGCATTTGCTGCACGATATGCTGGTTATCCTGTTGCGCTTATCCGCCCTGAAAGCGGGCCGGTTTATGCACTGGAAGATCGTTGTGCTCATCGACAGGTGCCCCTGAGCAAAGGTGTTGTCGAAAAAAACTGTATCAAATGCTGCTATCATGGCTGGTCATTTGATAGTGACGGTCAGTGCGTAACGGTGCCTTATCTTAACCGTGAAGGCGTTGGACGACCGGTTCGCTCTTTCCCCTGCCGTGAAAAAGGTGGCCTGATTTTCATTTTCCCGGGTGACCCTGCACTGGCAGACAGTGTGCCGCTGCCTGGCGTGGCACAGGTGGGTAATCCTGATTATAAAACCCGCCAGTTCAGCCCGCGCCTGAAATGTCATTATACCTTTATGCATGAAAATCTGATGGATATGAATCATCAGTTTTTGCACCGGCGGCAGATGGGCTCTATTACAGCGCGTTTTCTCGGGCAGGATAAAGGGGAGAACTTTCAGGAGGCCCGGTACAGTTTTGCCCGGAAAGGTGGTGAGCAGCCACTGGCTGAGGCGTTGATTTTTGGCCGCCATAAAGATCTTCAGGGGCGCGAGCAGCCTGTTGAGGAGGTTGTGTCGATACGTACAACCTATCCGTATCAGACACTTCAGATCCACGATAAAGATGGTGATCTGATTATGGATCTGTGGGCCTGTTATGTGCCGCTGGGTGCTGACCAGCAGGGCACGCAGGCTTTTGGTTTGTTGTCAGTAAAAAAACCGAAATGGGGGTTTTTGCTTGATCTGGCCTGGCCCGTTCTGGGGCTTTTCACGCACCGTATTTTCGAAGAAGACCGTGAAATTGTAGAGCTTGAGCAGAAAGCCTGGCGTGAGCTGGGGGGGGACCGCAACATTGAAGTTTTCCCCACAGTTAAGGCGCTGCGTGGTCTGCTTGCCCGGTGTGGTGTGCCTAATAAGATGGCTAAACCTGTACAAAAAGGCTGAGACTCTGGCTTTTTACCTTGCATGACCGCCAGAATCTTGTCATATCGGCACAGCCTGGCCGGTGCCAGGACGACACACGCGAGGCCTTGCACCTCTGGTGTCCTGCCAGAATGGCGGGGCAAGCTTCGCGGAGGATTAACCAGAATGGTAGGATTGACGCCCCATGGCGATGCCTGATTTCACACTCCGTCAGCTCCTTGAAGCTGGCGTTCACTTCGGTCACCACACACGTCGCTGGAACCCACGTATGGCGCCGTACCTGTTTGGGGTACGTAACCAGGTTCACATCATCGACCTGCAGCAGACTGTTGGTCTGCTTGACCGTGCACTCCAGGCTGTTCGTAACACAGTTGCTGGCGGTGGCCGCGTTCTTTTCGTTGGCACCAAGCGTGCAGCAGCTCAGCCTGTTGCTGAAGCAGCAAAACGTTGCGGTCAGTATTATGTGAACCACCGCTGGCTCGGCGGTATGCTCACCAACTGGAAGACCATCACAGGTTCTATTAAGCGCCTGCGTCAGATCGAGGAAATGCTCGAAACCGGCACAGCTGGTCTGACCAAAAAAGAAATTCTTGAGCTGACCCGCGATCGTGACAAGCTCGAGCGTTCACTGGGCGGTATTAAGGAAATGGGCGGTCTGCCTGACATCCTGTTCATCATCGACACCAACAAAGAGAAGCTGGCTGTTGAAGAAGCAAACAAACTGGGTATCCCGGTTGTTGCTGTTCTCGACAGTAACTCTGACCCGAAAGGTGTTACGTTCCCTGTTCCGGGTAACGATGACGCCATTCGCGCAATTTCTCTGTATTGCGACCTGGTTTCTTCTGCTGTTCTCGATGGTATTTCTGCAGAGCTGGGTGCTTCTGGTCAGGACCTCGGTGCTGCTGAAGAACTGCCAGTTGAAGCTGCTCTGGTTGCTGAAGCAACTCCAGCCGCCAGCTGAAGCCTGATAGAGCGCAGCGCGGGGCATTTTGCCTCGCCTGCCTCAGGGTGAATGTGTGCCTGTACCTGCAGGCAGATGATGCGGTACGCGCCCCATGCAGGGCGCGTTGCCGGTTTTTAAGGAGATTCTGATATGGCGGCTATTACCGCTGCACTGGTCAAAGAACTGCGCGAAAAAACTGGCGCAGGCATGATGGACTGCAAAAAAGCCCTCAACGAATCAAACGGTGAAGTTGAAGCCGCAATCGACTGGCTGCGCACCAAGGGTCTTGCTGCTGCTGCTAAAAAATCTGGCCGTACAGCTGCTGAAGGTCTGGTTGGCGTTGCGTCAGAAGACAAAAAAGCCGCTATGGTTGAAGTGAATGCTGAAACCGATTTCGTAGCCCGTAACGAAGCTTTCCAGAACTTTGTTGAAAGCGTAGCTAAAGTTGCGCTTAAAGTTGGTGAAGACCTTGAAGCGATTAAGGCTGCTGTTCTCGACACCGGGCGCACAGTTGCTGACGAACTGACACATCTGATCGCTACCATCGGCGAGAACATGTCTCTGCGTCGTGCACGTGTTTTCACTGTGCCTTCAGGCGTTGTTGCTACTTATGTTCATGGTGCGCTGCGCCCTGGCCTTGGTAAAATTGGTGTTCTGGCTGCTCTCGAAGCACCATCTGCTGATGAAGCTGTGCTGCAGCTGGGTCGTCAGATTGGTATGCACGTTGCTGCAACCCGTCCATCTTCTCTTGATGTTTCAAGCCTGAACCCTGAAGAAGTTGAGCGTGAGCGCGCTGTTCTGGTTGAGCAGGCCAGAGATTCAGGTAAGCCTGAAGCGATTATTGAGAAAATGATCGAAGGTCGTATCCGTAAGTTCTATGAAGAAGTTGTTCTTCTTGAGCAGGTATGGGTGCATGACGGTGAAAGCCGCGTTAAGGCCGTTGTCGAAAAAGCCGGTGTTAAACTTGCTGGTTTCGATCGCTTCCACCTCGGTGAAGGCATTGACAAAGAAGAAGATGATTTTGCGGCTGAAGTTGCAAAAGTATCTGGCGTCTGAGCTATTGCTGAGATGACGAACAGGGGCGGGATTTCCTTCGGAGAGGAGGAGATTCCCGCCCTTGTGCTTTCTGTTACCCCTGTGGGGGAGGCGGGAGCGCGTGTTCATGTGATGACCGAAGAGCACGGTCTGGTTCATGGCATGGTGTTTGGGGCACGCTCGCGTGCTGGTCGGGCTGTGTGGCAGCCTGGTACAATTATTAAAGCCCGCTTTCAGGTTTCTGGTCCGGCTTCTATGCCCCGCGTGTCGGGTGAGCTCCTTTATAGCTGCGCCTTTCGTCTGCTTGAGCAGCCACTGGCTTTATCGGTTATGCAGGCAGTATGTGCTATTCTTGACACCGCCTTGCCGGAATATGAACCGTCTTCGCTGCTTTTCATTAAAACTCTTGAAATACTGACGGCTTTGGGAAGTGACCCTGTGCAGGCTGAGCAAACAGCTCTGGCGCATTATGTGCGCTGGGAGCTTGTGGTGCTGACAGAGCTTGGTTTCGGTCTGGACTTGTCTCGTTGTGCTGTAACAGGCGCCGTGACGGGTTTATCCTGTGTCTCACCACGTACAGGGTGTGCTGTGACAGAGGAAGGCGCAGGCGAGTGGAAAAATAAGCTGCTGCCTTTACCCTCTTTTTTATTGCATGAGGAGGAGACCGGCTCTCATGCAGAATGGTATGACGGGCTGCGTCTGACCGGGTATTTTCTGGCTCGCCACGTTTATGGCCAGCGTCATGTGTTTATGCCTGCGGTACGTGAACGACTGAGTGCCAGGTTAAAAAAAGAGAGTGAGCATAATATAAATATTGATAGCACTCATTAAGAATTACTTCTTATCGAGGAAATGATTCTCTTCTAACCATTTCTGAGCAAGCTCCGGCCAGGGTGTGCCGCCCTGTGGTACGTTCATACCAAAACCATGGCCCCCTTTTTCAAATAAATAACGGGTTACGGGCACATGATGCGCCAGGCAGGCCTGCTGTAATATTGCGGTGTTGGCAGGGTTTGCAATGCGGTCATCAGCCGCCTGTATCAGAAAAAAAGGTGGGGCTTTATCGGTTATGTATGTCTCGACTGACCATGCTTTTTCTTTCTCTGGTGTTGGGTCCCTGCCAGCCAGAGAGCGGTGGGTGCGTGTTTTATTATAGGGAGGCTTCAGAGTCACAACCGGATAGGCCAGCATGGCAAACTGCACGTTAAGCGGGAGAGAATCAGCCTGGTCCACAGGCTGATAGGTTTGCCAGTCAGGTCGGCTGGCGCACATGCCCATGAGGTGCCCGCCCGCCGAAAAACCCATAAGGCCAACTTTATCAGGGTCGATATGCCATGTGGCGGCCTTATATTTAACCAGCCTGATAGCGCGTTGTGCATCCTGAAAAGGGGGGAGGCCGCCTTCATTCCACCCTTCTTCAGGCAGGCGATAGGTCAGAATAAAAGCCGTAATGCCCAGAGAGTTCAGCCAGCGGGCCGCAGGTATAGCCTCTTTACCTGTGGCAATGTAGTGGTATCCTCCGCCTGCGGCGATAATTATCGCCGTGCCGTTGGGGTGCTCAGGCTGATAGACGGTGAGTGTTGGTACAGATATTTTCGAGTATGCCCCGCGTGAAGAAATAAAAGGGCCGGATGAATCCGGACCCTGACCACCGGGGGGACGTTCGGGCCATAACGGAAAAGTTGTGCTGTCGTTCAGCATCGGTGCAGCTTTCGCATGTGGTAACAGAAGGGCATAGGCCAGAGCAGCTGAGGCTGTGGTGCTCAGAATTTTACGACGCGTTATAGAGGTCATAGCAAAAGCCTTGTATCTGAAACGCAGAACAGACCTATATGTGTATCAGTCACGCCAGAAATAGAAAGAGCAGAGTAATTTGCTGTTGCTGCCCAGTGCGGGGGTAGAACAAAAGAGGTTCAGCCGCTATGTCTGATCATGGGTTAAAGGTGGCATTGTGTCAGGGAGTGTAAGATGAGCGAAACTGTTGAAGGCTGCGTAGAAGAGACCAGACTGACCGATGCTCTGAGCAAGCGGTATCTGTCCTATGCGCTCTCTACTATTATGTCGCGTTCGCTGCCCGATGTGCGCGATGGCCTTAAGCCGGTTCACCGTCGCCTGGTATATGCCATGTATCAGCTTAAGCTTGATCCCTCTGCGGGCTTTAAAAAATGCGCCCGTGTTGTGGGTGACGTTATCGGTAAATACCACCCTCATGGTGATGCTTCGGTTTACGAGGCTCTCGTACGTCTGGCGCAGGATTTTGCAGCCCGTTACCCCCTGGTAGAAGGGCAGGGTAATTTTGGCTCGGTTGATGGTGATAACGCTGCGGCAATGCGATACACCGAGGCTCGCCTGACCGAAGTTGCAAGTGCATTGCTTGAGGGGGTTGAAGAAAATGCTGTTGATTTCCGCCCGACCTATGATGGTGAGGAGCAGGAGCCCGTTGTCCTCCCCGGTGCCTTTCCTAATCTCTTAGCCAATGGTGCTTCTGGTATTGCTGTGGGTATGGCAACCAGTATTCCGCCCCATAACGCTGCTGAGGTCTGTAAAGCAGCGGCTTTTCTGGTCAAAAAACCAGGCTGTACCACGCAGGAGCTAATGGCGTATCTGCCCGGGCCGGACTTTCCGACCGGTGGCCTGATTGTGGAAGATGAAGCGGCTATTCTGAAGGCCTATGAAACAGGCCGTGGCAGTTTTCGTATGCGTGCCCGCTGGGAGGTGGAGCAGGGGCGTTTTGGCACATGGCAGATTATCGTCACTGAAATTCCTTATCAGGTGCAGAAATCCCGGCTTATCGAACAGATGGCTGATTTGCTCGAGCAGAAAAAACTCCCGCTTCTGGGTGATATCCGTGATGAAAGTACCGACGTGATCCGTCTGGTACTTGAGCCAAAAACACGCGGTATTGAGCCTGAAGTGCTGATGGAAACATTGTTTCGTGCCACGCAGCTTGAAAGCCGCTTTGGCCTGAACATGAATGTACTTGGCGCTAACCGTACTCCGGGGGTTCTGGGGCTGAAGGAGGTTTTGCAGGCCTGGCTTGACCACCGTCATGAGGTGATGGAGCGTCGCAGTCAGCATCGTCTTGATGCGGTTGCACGCCGTCTTGAAATTCTTTCTGGTTTTCTCGCAGTTTACCTTAACCTTGATGAAGTCATTCGTATCATCCGTGAAGAAGATGATGCACGTGACTGCCTTATTCGCACTTTCTCTCTGACTGATATTCAGGTTGAAGCTGTTTTAAACATGCGTCTGCGCAGTCTCCGACGGCTTGAAGAGGTCGAGATTCGCAAAGAGCATGATAAACTCTCTGCAGAGCGTGCAGCCCTTGAAGAGTTGCTGGCTGATGCCGGTCTGCGCTGGAAACGTATTGAGCGTGAACTGCGTGAGATGAGTGTACAGTTTGGTAAAGGTCGCCTGGGTGAGCGTCGCAGTACTCTTCTTTCAGCGCCTGAGCCGGTTGATATTTCTGTCGTTGATGCGGTTGAACGTGAGGCTGTTACGCTGATACTGTCGCAGCAGGGCTGGGTGCGTACGGTTAAAGGCCATAATATTGATGCTGAAAATCAGAAGTTCAAAGAGGGTGATGCCCTCAGGCTGACAATCCCCTGTTACACGACTGATAAAATCTGCTTCTTTGCAACGGACGGAAAAGCTTTCACCGTGAAAGCGGCTGATCTGCCACGGGGCCGTGGCGATGGTCAGCCTCTCAGATTATTGTTTGACCTGCCAAATGATGAAGAGCTGATTGCTGTTTTTGCTGTGAAAGCAGGCGGTAAACGCCTTGTCGCCTCAGATGTCGGGCGCGGTATGCTGGTTGAAGAGGAGAGTATGGTGGCTGAGAAGCGCTCAGGCCGCCAGGTGCTCAACCTAAAACCAGGTGAGCGTGCTTTGCTGTGTAACCCGGCTGAGGGCGATCAGGTCGCAGTTATTGGTGATAACAGGCGTTTTCTGATTTTCCCGGCAGAACAGTTGCCTGTTATGGCGCGTGGCCTTGGTGTTGCTTTGCAGAAATATTCTGATGCACGCCTGCGTCAGGCTATAGTTTTCTCGTCAGAGGGTGGGTTGTTGTGGCCTGGTACGGTGCGCGTGCGCCAGTGGTCTGACCTGCAGGAGTGGGCAGGTCGTCGCGCTGCAGTCGGTAAAACTGCACCGGCATGGGCCATGAAAAAAGGGTGACCGACAAATCACCCCCCCCCGGTTTTGTAAGCCGGGGGGATGCGGTTATTTGTTATTTTGCATCAGGTGGTCGTGGTAGCCGTACTTCTGCCACTGAGCGGGTGTGGTCAGTTTTTTGGGTTCTTCTGAACAGGCTGAGAGCGTTACAGCACAGATCAGTAGTAAGATAACATGTCTCATAGTCCGGGGTCTCTGTTCAGAGGGGTTATTTACGGAGTTCCATAGAAATCGGGCCTTCGCGCCGGCCATGGGTAAACTGGTCAACAAGCGGATTGCCGCTGTTCATGAGAGATGTGGCTGCACCCTGCCAGACCATCCTGCCTTTATAAAGCATAGCGGCCTGATCACCAATGCGCTGGGCCGAAGCCATGTCGTGGGTAATGGCGATAGCGGTTGAACCGAGTGTTTTTACGCAATCGACAATAAGCCCGTCGATAATAGCGCCCATAATAGGGTCAAGGCCTGTTGTAGGCTCATCAAAGAACAGAATTTCAGGTTGTGCCGCGATAGCCCGTGCAAGGCCAACGCGCTTTTGCATGCCGCCTGACAGTTCAGAGGGGTAGAGGTCACAAACCGACTCATCAAGCCCCACCTGAGCCAGAACTGAGGCTGCTTTCTGGCGGGCGTCAGCACGTTTAATGCGCTTTTGTGCCAGCAGGCCAAAGGTCACGTTTTCCCAGACGGGCAGACTGTCAAACAGAGCAGCATTCTGAAACAGCATGCCAATTTCGCCGCGTAGTTTTTCACGGCGTTGCTCAGAGGCTGCGACAATATCTTCCCCGTTGATTTCAATACTGCCGGAATCCGGGGTGATAAGCCCGAGAATACAGCGCAGCAGCACTGACTTGCCACTGCCCGAACCGCCAATAATGACAAGAGACATTCCGGCAGGAACATCAAAAGTAATGCCATCCAGAACGGTTCTGGAACCGAAGGATTTGTGCAGGTCGCGAATGCGGATTCTGGGAGTGGTGCTGGTCATTGTGAGAAGAACAGATCCGTCAGAAGATAATCAAAGGCCAGGAGCAGAATCGAAGCGGTAACAACAGCTGCTGTTGTGGCTGAACCAACGCCTTCAGCGCCGCCTTTGCTGTTATAACCGTAATAGCAGCCCATCAGTGAGATCAGAAAACCAAACAGTGCTGCTTTGACCAGCCCTACGGTGACATCTGCTATTTTGAGCGAGTTGAGCGTTGCCGTGATATAGGCATGAGGTGAAAAGCCCAGCTTCATAACACAGACAGTAAAGCCGCCGGCTACACCCAGAATATCGGCAATAAACACCAGCAGAGGCAGAGCCACCAGCCCTGCGAGAAGGCGTGGTGCCACCAGATATTTCATCGGATGGGTTGAGAGTGTGCTCAGTGCATCAATCTGGTCAGTGACACGCATGGTGCCCAGCTGTGCAGCAATGGCTGCCCCCACGCGCCCGGCTACCATCAGGCCGGCCAGCACAGGTCCCAGCTCGCGGGTCACGGCCAGCACGACAATGCCGGCAATAGCATTTTGTGCATGGTATTGCGCAAATCCTGTGTAGGACTGCAAAGCAATAACCCCACCTGAAAAAAGCGCGGTCAGGGCGACAACAGGCAGGGAGAAGAACCCGGTCTCCTGAAAGGTGCTGAAAAACACACGTCCGTAAAAGGGTGGGCGAAAGATGTGCGACAACCCTTCAAGAGCGAACAAAGCCAGAGACCCGGCTGCGCGAATCAGATCAAGGGTTGTCCGGCCCAGTCTGGCTACAAGAGAGAGCAAGCTATCCATCTGCCCGGTTTATCATCCTGGTTAAGTGCTTTTATAAATCGTGATGTTAAGCCGTAGCCTGATACGGGCGAGGCGTCAAAGTCTGAAATATTTTTTTATGATGAGATCGCTGAGTAGCCGCCGGGTTGCCCGATAAAATGTCAGCTCAGACGCATCATCCGTTCACCCCCCATTGCAGAGCGTGATGATGAAGGGCATCTGTAGTGGTAATAATGTCTGCTATTCTGTTTTTTCTTTTGCCCCGGCAGGTGAAGGCAGGATTTCAGCACAGGACTATACAGCAGGAGAGTTTGAGTGCGCATAGCTATGATAGGCGGCGGGTATGTCGGACTGGTATCAGGTGCATGTTTTGCCGAATTTGGCGTGCATGTTGCTATTGTTGAAACAAACCCTCAGCGTCTGCATGCCCTGCGTAATGGAGAAATTCCTATTTATGAGCCGGGTCTTGATGCGCTTGTGGCATCAAACACGCAGGCTGGCCGCCTGACATTCGGTGATGATATTGCTCACGCCGTAACAGGCGCTGATGCGGTATTTATCGCTGTTGGTACACCACCCAGAAATGGCGACGGCGCAGCCGACCTGCAGTATGTTCATGCCGCAGCCCGTCAGATTGCTCATGCGCTGACAGGCTATACGGTTGTCGTGACAAAATCGACCGTACCGGTGGGCACAAGCCGGCGTATTGCGGCTATTATCCGTGAAACCCGCCCTGATGCTGATTTTGATGTGGCTTCCAACCCTGAATTTTTGCGTGAAGGTAATGCAATCGGGGACTTTATGCGGCCTGATCGTGTGATTATCGGCCTTGATCAGGAAAAAACGCGTACCGATGGCCGTGCTGAGGCGGTGCTGCGCAATGTATACAACAAAATCTCTCACACTGGTGCAACACTTTTATTCACCGGTATTGAAACCGCTGAGCTGACCAAATATGCCTCTAATTCTTTCCTCGCGATGAAGATTTCGTTTATTAACGAAATGGCAGATCTGTGTGAAAAATTAGGCGCCAGTGTAGAGGACCTTGCCGATGGCATGGGGCTGGACAGGCGTATTGGCCGTGAGTTTTTAAACCCAGGCCCTGGTTATGGCGGTTCATGTTTTCCTAAAGATACTCTGGCGTTGTCACGCATCGCGCAGGAGGCGCAGAGTGCCTGTCGCCTGGTTGAAACCACAGTGCTGGTTAATGAAGCCCGTAAGGCTGGCATAGCCGGGCGCATTGCCGCTTTGTGTGGTGGTTCAGTGTCAGGTAAAACGATTGCTGTTCTCGGGCTGACTTTTAAGCCTGAGACAGATGATATGCGTGAATCTCCCTCACTGCCTGTATTGCACCGACTGGCAGAAGCTGGCGCAGTTATTCGTGCCTATGACCCGGTTGCTATGAATGTGGCTCGCCCGCTTTTGCCTGCAGGGGTGATATATTGTGAGGATGCACTCAGCACAGCTGAAAATGCTGATGCACTGGTGTTGCTGACAGAATGGAATGAGTTTCGCGCACTTGTGCCAGCCGAACTGGCACAGCGGATGAAGAACGGCGTCGTTATTGATTTACGCAATATTTTCGACCCCGCTGCCATACGAACTGCCGGGCTTCGTTATGATTCTGTTGGGCGCCTGTGAGCGTATGATGCGGTAAGGAGAGTCGGCTGTGGCAAAAAAACCTTCACGTCGTTTTGTGTGTCGCAGCTGTGGCGTTGTGCACCCGAAATGGATCGGGCAGTGCGAAGGTTGTGAGGAGTGGAATACGCTTGAAGAGGAGCAGATTGAACCTCTGGCAGCTTCTTCTGCACGGCCGTCAACGCGGGGGCGCCGCATTAAGCTTGAAGGGTTAAGTGGTATCGCTCAGCCGCCGCCACGTATTAAAACCAGTATCGAAGAGCTTGACCGCGTTCTGGGGGGCGGGCTGGTGCCGGCCTCTGCTGTGCTGGTAGGGGGAGACCCGGGTATAGGTAAATCAACCCTGTTGTTGCAGGCTGCCTGTCGCCTGGCAGAAAGCGGGTCACGGGTATTGTATATCTCGGGTGAGGAGGCGGCAGATCAGATTCGCCTGCGTGCGCTCAGGCTGGGGGTGGGGTCAGCGTCTCTTGACCTTGCAGCATCAATTAACGTGACAGACATTGTGGCCACGCTTGAAGCTGAGCCAGATGTTAAAGTCGTGGTGATCGATTCAATTCAGACGATGTGGCTTGAAACGGTTGATAGTGCACCAGGCACAGTCTCTCAGGTGCGGGCCTGTGCGTTTGAGCTGATCCGCCTGGCGAAGCGGCGGGGTTTCAGCCTTATTCTGGTCGGGCACGTGACGAAAGAGGGCGCTCTTGCAGGCCCGCGTGTGCTTGAGCACATGGTTGACGCGGTGCTTTATTTTGAAGGAGATCGCGGGCACCAGTTTCGTATTTTACGTGCGGCCAAAAATCGCTTTGGTGCAACAGATGAAATTGGCGTTTTTGCGATGACTGATCGTGGACTGGAGGAGGTCAGTAACCCTTCGGCTTTGTTCCTGGCTGAACGTCGCGGCAACATTGCAGGGTCAGCTATTTTTGCAGGGCTTGAGGGTTCGCGCCCGGTTTTGCTTGAGGTGCAGGCTCTGCTTTCTCCTAAGTCGGGCGATGGTGCACCTCGCCGGGCTGTTGTTGGGTGGGATAGTGGCCGGCTTTCTATGTTGCTCGCCGTGCTTGAGACGCGTTGCGGGCTGAAGCTGGCGGGTATGGATGTTTACCTTAATGTGGCAGGTGGTCTGAGAGTGACAGAGCCTGCAGCTGACCTTGCCGTGGCAGCGGCACTTGTTTCTGCTGCGAGCGGGGTGCCGACCAGTTCAGGCGATGTTTATTTTGGTGAAGTCGGGTTGTCAGGCGAAGTGCGCCAGGTGTCACAGGCTGACGCTCGTTTAAAAGAAGCCGTAAAGCTTGGTTTTGACCAGGCAGCACTGCCCCGGCGTGTTGCCAGAGGGAGTGCCCGCAGCAAGCCGCCTGAAGGTTTGACCCTGCGTGAAATTGGCCATTTATCGGACCTGACCGGCGGTATACCTGAAGAGTAAAGGAGTTTAGAAAAAATATATTGGATGGTTGCCAGAAAAACGCTCTAAGCGTATAGAGGCCATAGTCAGATGCGGATGTAGTTCAATGGTAGAACGGCAGCTTCCCAAGCTGCATACGGGGGTTCGATTCCCCTCATCCGCTCCAGACTCAATTATCTCCCTCCTTAAAAATATATAACCGACAGTGCTCTCCTGCTATTAGGAGGATCATCTGTGAGAGTATCAGGGTACCGGCACAGTGCGTTATAATCTGCCGCGCAGAAGCGCTGATTAAAGAAAAATTGAGAAATAGTTTTATGTCCAGGGAGCGATAATACTGCCGGGACAGACTTTCAGCGATTTACCGTGCGTTAATCACGGCTGCTGCGAGATAGATCATGGCACTGAAGTTTTTGTCTGTTTTGTCGGTCATCTCGATACGTTTAAATTGTTTTAAGCGTTCAGATGAAGTGCCCGATCAGGTTTTTATGTTTATAAAATTATTTGTAAATCTTTTTATAAAATAAAGTATTTTTGTGAATTTTTATACGATATCCCGGCAGGCCGGATAAAGAGATGGCGAACTTTAAAGAACACTGAGATAAAAAGCTGACACCTGCCATGAGTGCGAAGTGTCAGCATCACTTATTTTCGCTTTCGCAAAGGCAGCATAAGCAGAGCCTGGTCTATGGCTCCACCGGCATATCATTTCATACGACATAATAACGCTACACTAATACTGCATCTTTTCAGAGAGGCAGTAACTTACTGCACAGGCTTTGATCCCTCAGCAGCTATCACAACTGAGCTGGCGTGACAGCATAAGTATTGTCTTCAAATTGTCTCACAACCTTAACACACAATTTTAAAGTCTGCGGGTAAAACCCTCTGAAATTCTCTAAAACAGATGTGCGGATAAAGGTTAAACGTGAAACCTATAAGAACTATGAAAAAGCTCAGATGTCTGCTTCTGTCCACATCAACTATATCGTTCATGTACTACGCGCCAGTACATGCCTGGAGTAAACCTTTAGCAAAAACTACAACACACTCATCTAACGGCTCACATCATAAGCCAAAAGATAATGCTCCGAGTATGATGGGGGCAACGTCACCCACAGACGTATCGGAAGAGCAAATTTCTGTTTTTGGAGCACATCATCGTCAGGTTGCTGCTGGCCTGATGATTAAGGAAGATGCACCTAAATCCCGCTCTACCGTCACGCAGGAATTCATTGAGAAGCAGGCAAACGGGTCAAACCCAATGCAGCTCATTGCATTGCTCCCCGGTGTTAATACGTCAGACCAGGACCCTCTGGGCATGACCGGTGGCAATATGACAATGCGCGGTCTGACATCTCAGCAGATAGGTTTCACGCTTGAGGGTTTTCCCATTAACGATATTGGCAGTTATGCTGTGTACCCGCAGGAAATTGTGGATGCAGAAAACTTGCGTAGTATCAACGTGGAACAGGGTTCTGCAGATCTCGATAGCCCGCATATTTCTGCAACCGGCGGTGCTGTAGATATGTATCTCCGCGATCCGGCGAACCATTTTGGTGGTAAGCTCGTCGGGTCGTATGGCTCATATAATATGCGTCGTATTTTTGGTCGTGTGGATACAGGCTATGTTGGTCACACAAACCTGCGAGGTTTTGTGTCTTTCTCTCAGGCTGCAGAGGATATGTGGAGAGGCCCGGGTAGTTCCAATAAAATGCATGGAGAAACCAAATGGGTCAACAAATGGGGTAATGGCAACGTCGTTTCACTGAGTATTATTGGTAATCATTCTTCAGGGGTGCTTTTTCCATCTACGAGAGTAACCACCGCAGCTGATATGAACGCCATGAACACCGGTAAGGGTTACAACTCTCTGGTCAACAGTATGATCAAGAATAACGTCTATGAGTCGAAATGGAACCCCGACAGTCCGAGTGGAAATTATTACCAGCTACACAGAAATCCGTTTACCAACATTTACGCATCGGCTCCTTCGACTTTCAGGTTGTCTGATAAAATCACTCTGACAGAAACACCGTATTTCTGGTACGGAAACGGAAATGGTGGTGGGGCCTATAGCACCAGTTTTCAGAATTATCAGTATGGCGCTGAAAAAATGTCAGCGTCTCTTGGAAATTACAATGCATCTAATACCAAGTCGATGCTTTTGTATAATCCTTCAAACACGCAAACCTACCGTCCAGGCTCTGTCACCAAACTGACTTTGCACACCGGAATAAACCGTCTTGAAGCCGGCTACTGGTTTGAATATTCAAAACAGCGTCAGACAGGCCCTTATAGCCTTATTAACCCGGAGACGGGGCGGGCGCTTGATTTATGGGGAGGGGGACCTAACCTCGTATTATCAAACGGTGTGACGGCTGAATATCGTGATACGTTAACACAAACACGTATTCATACACTTTTTTTAGCTGACAGTCTTTCATTGCTTAATAATAAATTAAACATTGAAGCGGGCCTTAAATATACCTTTGTTAAACGTCAGGGATATAATGGTCTGCCAGACACATCGACAGGATCTCATATCAATGGTTCCTGGCAGCAACCTCTCCCGGCTTTTTCTGTTCGTTATAAAGTGAATAGTGAAAATCAGTTTTTTGCTTCTGTAACAACAAACTTCCGTATTCCTATGAACAGTTCCCTATATGATTCCGGGTCATATTATCCAGGTTCTGGCTATTCTACCAAAGCGAACCCAAACCAGAAAACGGAATATTCGATTTCTGAAGAAGCAGGATGGCGTTATCAGGGAGCAACTATAATGAGCTCCATTACGTTTTTCCATTATAACTTTACAAATCGTCTTTATACACAGGTTATTACTCAGCCGAATGGCAGCTATTATACAACCAGTATTAATGGTGGTGGTATGCATGCTTCGGGTGTGGATGCTGAAATTGGAACACGTCCGTTTCATAATTTCCGCCCGTATGCGTCTTTTGAGTATGTTGACGCCCGCACTGATAATAATCTGGCTGCCAGCAGTGGCAGTACCAGTGACTATGTTCATTCTAAGGGTAAATTTGCCCCTCAGACGGCTAAATATCAGGTTGGTTTTAACCTCGATTATGATGACGGTAATTTCTTTTCAGGGTTTAGTCTGAAATATACTGGTTCGCAGTATGCGACGTTCACAAATGACCTGAAGATTCCAGGTTATGTTCGTATGAATATATCTGCAGGTTATCGCTTTAAAAACTTTGGTTTTCTTAAACATCCAACACTTAAGCTGAACCTGATGAATATCGCGAACAACCATTATCTGGGTTTTGTTAATGGTGCTGCTACGAACGCGAAAGCCACAACCGGTGTCTTTGGTTCTAAAATTGCAGGCCAGAGCACAAGTTATCTGATCGCCAGCCCGTTCTCTGTTCTCGGGACGTTCAGCGCAGATTTTTAAAATTCTTCAGTGAGATATCCGCCTGCTGCATGAGGCGGATTTTCTTTCACTATCTCCCTGACTATTGTCAATTCGATGCGCAGCATGAGGAAACGTCATCATTGTCCTCTGACATTTATCGCAGAAGCCTGCTGACCGCTGGTGCGGGTCTTTCACTGTCTGGTTTGCTTCCGTCAATTCAGCGTGCACGTGCAATCCCGGCACGACGCGAAAGCGGAACAATCAGCGACGTTCGGCATATTGTTATTCTGATGCAGGAGAACCGGTCGTTTGACCACTACCTGGGTCATTTATCAGGGGTGCGTGGGTATGGAGACCGACATGTTGTGCACGGTCCGGAAGGTTTTCCGGTCTGGTGGCAGCAGCGTCATAAATCAGCAGATGGCTGGATTACGCCTTTTCACCTGCCAACACAAACAACCAGCGCGCAATGTGTCATGGATCTTGATCACAGCTGGACGCCAACGCACGCAGCAATTAACAAGGGCTGGAATAACCAGTGGCCACGTTATAAGACAGATATGACGATGGGTTATTACACCCGCGATGATATCCCTTTTCATTATGCACTGGCTGATGCGTTTACAGTCTGTGATCACTGGTTTTGCTCTACTCCTACTCAGACACATCCTAATCGCTACTACCTGATGACGGGTATGGTTGACCCGGCGGGAACAGGCGGAGGGCCGGTGCTTGATAACAGAGACTGGGTCGACCGTCCTTTTTATCCGAATGTGGCAGCACCTTTCTCATGGACGACTTACCCTGAGCGCCTGCAGGACGCAGGTATTGACTGGCGTATCTATCAGCAAAGCATGTCAGTCTCTGATATTGAAAATGGTAATTTCGGTACAAACGTACTGATGAATTTTCGTAATTTTGTTGATGCGCCACAGGGTTCCCCTTTGTATGAGCGGGCTATGACTGCCCGGACACTCGATAATCTGCGGCAGGATGTGCTGGCTGATCGCTTGCCTCAGGTCTCGTGGGTTTTGCCGCCGGCAGCTTATTCCGAACATCCTCGCTGGACACCAGGTTATGGTGCAACATTCATTTCTCGTACGTTAGATGCGTTAACGGCTAATCCTGAAGTATGGGCCAGAACTGTTTTTCTGGTTATGTATGACGAGAATGATGGTTATTTTGATCATATGCCGCCGCCTCAGCCGCCAACACCTGTGCTGCCAGGAAAAAGCACGGTTGATACAACAGGGGAAATTCATGACCGTGTCGCGGCTTTTCGCCCGGAAAGCCAGACCGCAGATATGCTGCCTTTCGGTCTGGGCCCGCGCGTGCCGGCCTTTATCATTTCTCCCTGGAGCACAGGTGGTTTTGTCAGCTCAGAAGTTTTTGATCATACGTCAGTTATTCGCTTCATTGAGGCACGCTTTGGCGTAAAAGAACCTAATATTACCCCCTGGCGTCGTGCCATTTGCGGTGATCTGACAGGCGCGTTTGATTTTACACGCAAACGTACTGTGCTGCCACCACTGCCCGATACCACCGCTTATCGAAAAATAGCTGATGCATCCTGCAAACTTCCCGCCGTTATTGTCCCTCATCAAAGCCGTATTGAGGATATGGGACGTCAGGAAACAGGTGTGCGTCTGGCCAGACCATTACCTTATGACCTGACTGCTGATCTCGTTCCTTCTGCTCCGGGTGTTCTGACCCTGAATATGCGTAATGACGGTAAGCAGGCTGCGTGTCTTTATGTTTATCGTGATACTACGCATGAGACGCCTCGCCGCTATACAATCGGGGCAGGCAAAGCTTTGCAGGACGTATGGTCTGTGCAGCAGGGTGATAGTCACAAGATTACCGTTCTGGGTCCTAATGGTTTTGCACGGTATTTTTACGTTCCTGACGCGACGACCATGAGCCTTACGGCCTGTCATGATGCCGCTACCGGTAGCCTCATTCTTAAAGCTGTTAATAGCGGAGCAGTTTCTAAGCGTCTTTTACTCCGGGATAATGCTTATGGTGCAGCAGACCGCAGCTTTGATGTTCCGGGTCAGAGCTCTTCCAGCTTGCCTGTTAACCTCGCGAATAGTCATCACTGGTATGATCTGACGGTAATAACGGAGGGTGAGGACCGTAATGAAATTCGTCTGGCCGGCCATGTCGAGACAGGACGCATAAGCATTACAGATCCGGCTATGGGGGTAATCTCAGGTTAACTATGTCGGGTCTCAGTAACTTTCTCAGCTTTGTAAACTTAACATTACATATCTGTATTATTGCCAGAATCAGGCAGTCAGGATTCCAATGAAATTTCGTTTTTTTTGTGCATCTCTGATCGGTGCAGGCACACTTGCCTTTTCTTCCAGCGCATTCGCCTGGGGGCCGTATGGGCATGCGATCGTAGCGGATATCGCGCAGGAGCATCTGACACCTCAAGCTGAAAAGACCGTAACTGCGCTACTCGCTCTTGAAGATCATCAGACACTCGATCAGGTTGCCTCCTGGCCCGACACGATTGGCCATATTCCGGAGAACAAAGGAGGAGCACCCAAAACGCTGAAATGGCATTATGTCGATATAGACGTGTCCCACTCAGTCTATGATCAGGTCCGTGACTGCCCGGACCATGCCTGCGTCGTGGAAAAACTCCCCGAGGAGGTCAGAATCCTTGCCGATACGCATGCGTCACCTCAGGAGCGTCTGGTTGCACTGAAGTGGATAGTTCACCTTGCGGGGGATATCCATCAGCCGCTGCATGCTGCTGAGCGCAATAAGGACATGGGTGGCAATGCAATTCACCTTACTTATTTCGGAAACAATGCCAATGGTCACATGAACCTCCACTCTCTGTGGGATGAGGGGGTGATAGATCATCAGGCGAACCTGCATGTTGGCCCATTCTATAGCATTGACCCCGTTCGCGCGAAGCAGGAGGCGGATCGTCTTGGCGCTCAGATCACACCTGATGAGACGAAATACTGGGTGCAGGATCTGGATAGCGGAGATATTCATGATGCCAGCGTTAGCTGGGCTAACGAGAGTCATTCCCTGGCCCGTACTGTGGCTTATGCTGCGCTGCCTGCCAGTAAGGGAGCTGATGTTGGCAAGACCTATACCGAATTGACATGGCCGATTATGGAGCTTCGCCTGCAACAGGCCGGAGTTCGACTGGCCGCTATTTTAAATAAAGCGCTGTCGCATTAAGTCAGTAGTAATACCGCGTCTGATAGCGCGGTATTACAACCATGAATCGTGCCAGACTCTATCGGGTTATCAGCATAGTTATGTGGCTTCGTCGCACTGTCTGTCATAGTCTGCAGTCACGTTGAAAGTTCCTCCTTGTATTTCAAAAAACTCCTGAGCCTGAAGAAGTCGCTGAGATGGCAATTATTAGCCATCGTACGCACGGAATAATCAGAGAGCACTGTTCCTCACTGATAGCAGGCGGGCGTTACATAAAACTTAAAGGCAGAAAGGCGTAACGCTGTCTAAATTTATGCATATGGTAAGAAAAATATAATTGTTCTGACTTTTCCAGATATTACAAAAAACCTATCTGATGTTATGCCTTTCATCTGTATTTTAACAAAACATTTTTTGTTCAGAAAAATCATTAACTATATAGAGGCATAGTTTAAGGATTTACTAAACTTAACAGAAGCTTTGCTTGCAAAACAAAATAAAAGAGCCTCTTGAAAAAAATAACGAGAAGTTTCAGGCTGTCTGAATGCATTTTATGACGGAATAAAAAATTTATGCCTCACCATGTTACAGCTGCGCCTGCATTTTCCTCTCGTTCATCATTGCGTAAAGCGATTATTCAGTCTTTTCGTAAGCCCGAAGCTGAGTGTGTCAAAATCCTGACACCCGCGGCAACCCTTAATGATGCAGAACAAAAAACCGCAGCTGAGCTGGCGACCCGCCTTACAACGGCGCTCAGGGCAGAGCGTCGCCCGGGGCTGGTTGAAATGCTTGTGCAGGAGTTCTCCCTGTCCTCTTCTGAGGGAATTGCCCTCATGTGTATGGCTGAGGCTCTGTTGCGCATTCCCGATACCGCTACGCGTGATGCCCTGATTGAAGATAAAATAGGTAATGGTGACTGGCTGGCGCATATTTCGCGTGACCGCCCGCTATTTACCAATGCAGCAGCCTGGGGGCTGGCTGTTACGGGTGAGCTGGTTGGTAAGCGTGATGAGAAAAATCTGAAAAATACGTTGCTTGACCTGGTGTCGCGCAGCAGCAAGCCTCTTATTCGTCGCGCTGTCGATACCGCTATGCGCCTTATGGGTGAGCAGTTTGTGCTGGGCGAGACCATTGAGCAGGCACGTGAAAACAGCACAGAGCTTGAAGAAAATGGCTTTGCTTATTCTTATGATATGCTTGGTGAGGCAGCCTTTACGGCAAAAGATGCAGAGCACTATCGCAGGGATTATATTAATGCCATTCACACCATAGGTCGCAGCGCAAAAGGCAGCGGTGTGTATGAGCGGCCAGGTATTTCTATTAAGCTTTCTGCTTTGCATCCGCGTTATGTTCGCGCGCAATATGAGCGTGTTATGGCTGAGCTTTTTCCGGTTGTGAAAGAGCTTGTGCTGCTTGCCCGCGGCTATGATATTGGCGTGAGCATTGATGCAGAAGAGAGTGAGCGGCTTGACCTTTCACTCGATCTGCTTGAGGCGCTATGTCATGTGCCAGAGCTTAAAGGCTGGCATGGTATCGGGTTTGTCGTGCAGGCTTATGGCAAGCGCTGTCCGTTTGTGCTTGACTTTATGATTGACCTTGCACGGCGGTCAGAACACAGGCTGATGATCAGGCTTGTTAAAGGTGCTTACTGGGACAGTGAAATTAAAAAAGCACAGATCGATGGTCAGTCTGATTTTCCTGTTTACACGCGTAAGTGCCATACAGATATCAGCTATCTCGCCTGTGCGCGTAAGTTGCTTGATGCGCGAGATGCTGTTTTTCCGCAATTTGCCACACATAATGCCCGTACTGTTGGTAGCCTTTATGCGCTGGCAGGTAAAAAATTTGAAGCCGGATCATACGAGTTTCAGTGTTTGCACGGTATGGGAGAGCCTCTTTATAAGCAGATTACCGGCTCAGCTGAGCTCAGGCGTCCGGTACGTATTTATGCGCCGGTTGGTACGCATGAGACATTGCTGGCTTACCTGGTACGGCGTTTGCTTGAAAACGGTGCAAATTCATCATTCGTCAATCAGGTGGGGGATGACACACTTTCTGTCGCCACTTTGATTGAAGACCCGATTGTTACGGCACAGCGCTTTGAGCCTTACGGCGCACCACACCCGGAGATTTCCAAACCGGCAGATCTGTTTGCGCCTCAGCGTCGTAACTCGTCAGGGCTTGATCTGGCAGATGACCGGGTCTTATCTGGTCTGGCTGCGGGTTTGAAAGGGGCGCCAAAAACCTGGAAAGCGGCTCCTGTTGTGTTCAGGCAGCGTGTCAGAAGTAAAGAGCGCCCTGTCATTAATCCTGCCTGCCACAGTGATAAAGTCGGTGTCGTTGCGTCAGCTACGCCAGCTATGGTGACAAAAGCAGTTGATGCAGCACAGGCAGCACAGGCTGAGTGGGCTGCAACGGCGTCGTCATACCGGGCGGATATTTTTGATAAGGCCGCAGATCAGCTTGAGGCACAGCGATATGAGCTGCTTTCTCTGCTTTCGCGTGAGGCAGGAAAGTCTCTTCCCAATGGCGTGGCTGAAGTGCGTGAGGCTGTTGATTTTCTGCGCTATTACGGTGCGACTATTCGCCGCGAGTTTGACAATACGACACATAAGCCACTTGGTGTGGTGGTTTGTATCAGTCCCTGGAATTTCCCGCTGGCCATTTTTATCGGACAGATTGCAGCGGCTCTTGCCGCTGGTAATGTTGTTCTTGCCAAGCCAGCCGAAGAAACTCCTTTGATTGCTGCTGTTGCTGTTAGTATTTTGCATAAAGCCGGTGTGCCTCAGGCCGCCTTGCAACTGCTGACAGGGGAGGGGGATGCAGGCGCAGCACTTGTCGCTGATGAGCGTGTCAGTGGTGTGATGTTTACCGGTTCGACTGCGGTTGCACAGCTGATTAACCGTCAGCTTGAAAAAAGACGAACACATACTGGTCAGCCTGTTCCGTTTGTTGCAGAGACAGGTGGGCAAAATGCCATGATTGTCGATAGTTCAGCTTTGGCTGAACAGGTTGTGGCTGATGTGATTGCTTCAGCTTTTGACAGTGCAGGGCAGCGTTGCTCGGCACTGCGTCTGCTGTGTGTGCAGGAGGAATGTGCCGACCATGTTCTGGGCATGTTACGTGGCGCAATGAATGAACTCCGGCCTGGTAATCCGGCTGATCTGTCAACCGATATTGGCCCCGTGATTACAGCAGAAGCTGCTGAGAATATTACGCGCCATATTGAGGCATTTCGTACCAGGGGAGCATCGGTTTTTTCTGTGCCGGTGCCTGAGCATTGCTCTGAAGGGTATTTCGTACCACCCACCCTGGTAGAAATAAAAGCTGTGAAGGAGATGGGGGGCGAAGTGTTCGGTCCTGTGCTTCATGTGCTGCGTTATAAACAAAATACACTTGATCAGCTTTTAAACGAAATTAACGCCACCGGTTATGGCCTCACTTTTGGCTTACATACGCGTATTGAAGCAACAGTGCAGCACGTGCTGTCGCGTATTCATGCGGGTAATCTTTATGTTAACCGTAACACGATTGGTGCTGTTGTTGGTGTGCAGCCATTTGGTGGGCAGGGCCTGTCAGGTACCGGGCCGAAGGCTGGTGGACCATTGATTTTGCGCCGTCTGCTTGCTCAGTCGCCAGAGATGGTATGGACATTCTCTGGTGAGAAACCTGTGGTGATGCAGGCATGGACAGACTGGCTTATCGCTGAAAAAGAGACAAAACTTGCCGGGCAGGCTCTGGTTCTTGGGCGAGGCGGTGTAGCCGATGGTGAATGCATGCTCCCAGGGCCGGTGGGTGAAAAAAATCTCTACCGTCTGGCACCCAGAGGCGCTGTATTGTGTATTCCTGCCACGAAAGAAGGACTGTACAACCAGCTCTCTCTGGCGTTTTCAGGAGGGAATACGGTTTTGCTTCTGGCTGATGCCTCAATTGAGGGCTGGATCGCAACTCTTCCTTTGCTTGTTCAGAATGCAGTTACGTTTGTTGCCAGCGCTACAGAAAAACCCTGCGCTGTGCTGCTGGGTGAGCGTGATGATGATGCGTTTGCCTATGCACGTGCAGCACTGGCTGAAGGGGATGGCCCGGTTGTTCCGGCATGGATTACCGGAGAGGAACTTCCTCATGCGGAGTGCGTTATTGAGGAGCAGTCACGCAGTATTAATATTTCAGCCGCAGGTGGTAATGCCAGCCTCATGACGCTGAGCTAAACGGACCGTTTGTTTTTACGAAAAATACCGGCTTTCATTACTGAGAGCCGGTATTTTTTGCTTATCCGTGTTCAGGCTGTCTTTTTGTCGGATAGTACTGTCTGCTCCTGTGCCGTCCGGCGTGTGATCAGGCATGCCAGGGCATAACAGGCCAGTGACGTGCCCAGGCTTGCGATAGCTGTCATACGTTCATTGTGCCCCCACAGCATAGCAATGAAAACAAGTGTTACAGCGATCAGAGTACCATAATTTATATAAGGAAAGAGCAGCAGAGTATAATTTGCGGTGTCGCCGGTTTTTTCTGTTCTGCCTCGTGTGCGGATATAGGCTGCGACGATCATAGAGTAGACAACCAGGATGACACCCCCGCTACAGCTAAGCAGAAACGCGAAGATCGTGTCAGGTGCAAGGATGGATGAGAATGCGACCAGAGTGCCGGCAATACTGCTGATAACAACGGCGAGGCGGGGTGTTTCGGTCTTGCCGGTGCGCGCCAGTCGTGCAGGTGCATCACCACTGGCGGCCAGTTCGGTCAGAATGCGGGATGTGACGTACATGCTGGAATTCATGCAGGAGAGAATGGCACTCAGTACGATGACACGCATTATCACGCCGGCACCGGGTATGCCCATGACATCCATTGCGGTGACAAAGGGCGATTTACCTGGTTCGATATTCTGCCATGGCACGACCAGTAAAACCATAGCGACTGAAGCGAGGTAAAAGAGTGTGACCCTCGCCCCGATGCTGCGCGTTACCCGCGCAACATTCTGGCCGGGTTCGTGCGATTCTGCAGCGGCCACTGTTGCAATTTCTGACCCCATCATAGTGAACAGAATGGTTGGCACGATGGCGAGTACACTGGCAGGTCCAAAGGGAAAAAAGCCACCATGCCCCAGAAAATTGCTGGCAGCCGGCACCCCCGGGCCAAAGACATGCCCGACAAACAGAGCGGCAATGCCAATGAAAAGAAGAATGCTCATTACCTTAATGAGAGAAAGCCAGAATTCACATTCGCCAAAAACACGCGGGGCTGCAAAATTAATAAGTTTCAGGATGATAATCAGGCCGATAGCCAGCACCCATATGGGAAGCTGAAGCCAGTCCTGCACGATCAGGGCGCCGGCAATGGCCTCACTTCCCAGTACAACAATCCAGAAAAACCAGTAAAGCCAGCCAGCTGTAAAACCAAGGCGTGGGCCGAAAGAAGCGCGGATATACGCAACAAAAGAGCCTTTGCCCGGGTGAGCCGCAACCATTTCGCCGAGCATACGCATAATCAGAACGACAAGGATACCTACCGCCAGAAAAGTTACAAGAACAGCAGGGCCAGTTACAGAAATAGCGGCACTACTACCAACAAAAAGACCTGCACCAATGACACCCCCCAGGGCGATCATTGCAATATGGCGGCTTTGTAGCCCATCAGTATTGGTAGTTACTGCATTTTTATTGTTGTCAGGCATGATATGCAGGGGTCCCTCACTCTGATATCGTAATGAATGGTTGCACATTCCAAAAGCGTTATGCAATTAAAATATTACACTCATGTAATGTGTGGAGAAAACAGTTTTTCGTGAGCCTGAGATGTGTTCTGAAGCTGCTGTTAAAATAATCTCTCTGGCATTGTAATTGTGGAAGTGAATATAATCAATATCACGAAATTTTTTCCAATAATATCAGAAGATTTTTTGTATAAATTAAAATAATTATTTTATTATGATTTTTGGTGTATTTTTATTTTTTTTCAATAATGGGGTTTTAATTTTGAATTAAATAGTTATTTCATTAAAATAATTAAAATTTTTCTTTTTTATAGATATTCCTGATTTTTTAATCTGGCTGTACTGGCTGTGAGATAGCTCTCCTGCGTTGCAGATCACTTGATTTTTTTTTGTTTTACAGGAAGTTTGGGCATGATTTTTGGGGGAAGGAAAAACTCAAATGAAGCTGTCTTCTGTCTGTAAGTTATCAGCGTTGTCACTTGTTGTTGCAATGACCTGTTCTTCTGTTTCTGCTTATGCTGATCAGGCGCCGGGTGATGTTGGTACGCCTGCGCTGAGTGATGTCGATTTGTCAGGCTTTGTTGCCAGCGCTGACCCTGTTGAGGTTGCTGGCTTGCTTAACTACTGCACTGAAACCAACTATGTTTCTTACGACGATGGTTTTCAGGTGCTTCAGTCTTATAACAAAAAGACAAATGCTGTGCCTGAGGGGCAGGAGGGCAACATGAACTATGCCCGTGGTACAGCCGGTCAGATGCTGGTTAACGGCAAAACTTATTCGTTGCCGATGTCTGTAGTTCCTGTTCGTGAAAAAGCCTGTAAAGCTGTGCTGGCACGTGCGAAAGCTGCGCTGTAAGAATAGTCTGAAGAAGGCTGGTCATACTGGTCAGCCTTCTCTGGAATTGAATATCGTATAGAAAAATAAAAATTCCGGGTTTATTGCGGTGAAAGAAAACAGAAAATATCAGCTTTTTTCTGGTTTTTCTGCAGGCTGATATGGCCGGTCTGAGAAGAGATTTTCGGCGCTTAGAGAATGCATTAAAGCAAAGCGCGGTGTACCGTTAATTGATTCGTTCCACATTTTTAAGGGACGAACCCAGTAAGTGCCGTGTTCCTCACTGCGGTAAGTAACAAGCCATTCTTCGGTTTCGCTATGACGCCCCACGCAGATCAGTGTATAAAGACCACCTTTATAGTGCCTGTATAAGCCGGGGCATGGATGTTCCGGGGGCGTGGTTTCGGACATCTTGTGAGGGTAAGTTTTCATGGCCAGAATGTGTTCCATAACAGGTCAGAAGAGTGCAGTGTTGAAAAAACAAGTCATTATGTGTGCTGTCATCACTGGTCTTTTATCAGCTGGCGGACCCTCCTTCGCCAGGCAGGCCAGGTACAGTAACAATGTCTCATCTCTGGCAGGGCATCAGGTTGTGCTGACACGTCAGCCAGGGGGCGAGCTTGATACCATAGCACGTAAGTTAAATGCCGATGATCTGGCAACAGCCGCCCGTCATAAAGAAATACCTCTGGTGCTTGTAGGTTCAGCAGCTCTTTCTCCTGACGGGCGGGATGCGGCCTTATTTGTTCAGGTGCAGTCTGCAAGTCTGTGTGGCTCTGCCGGATGTTCAACGGATGTTTATCTTAAAAAAGGTGACGACTGGGTTAAAATTCTGGATTCTGTCAGTGGTCCGGTGACGGTCCTTCCGCGCAGGCATGATGGTATGTATGATATAGTCGTTGATGGTACAGACCGCTGGGTCTGGAGAAATGGCGCCTATCATGACACGCTGACTTTAACTGATGGTCCGTCAGTAACGAAGCCTGCCCCCAAAAAACCACATGAAGTTCATACAGGTTTGCGTGGCTAATAATACGGCAGTCTGAAATGATAGCTGAAAACGAGTTGTAATTTATGTCTTCTTCTGCTCCCGGTAGCGTTCGTCTCACTCTTATCAAAACATTGCTCACAGTTGGTCTGACGGTGGTGCTGGTTATGGGGATGCGGTTTTTTCTCACCGCATTGCCGCGTGTAGATGCTGCCACTGGTGGGCATGCTGGTGCAGATATTCTGAGGATTCTGACGGGAGATGGTAGTCTCACACGTCAGAAGATAGTAACGGGTTGTTTGCTTCTGGTGTGCTTTCTGCTTGCTTTGTTTTTGCTGTGGGTGGGGCAAATTATTCTGAAAAGAATTAAAACATAAAAATCTGTTTTTATGGATGAGGCCCGGAGTTCTCGCTTCTGCTCTTACAGAAAGCCCATGAGTAAGCGAGAATACACCATGAGATGATCAGAAGGCTGCCGCCGGTGGGGGCGATATGAAAAGCACGATGACCACTAAAGGCCGTATAACAGACGCCAGATACAAACATGAGCGTGCCTGTCAGTAAACCGAAGCCTGCAATAAGGGTAAGGCGAGGCGCGTGTCGTGGAAGTCTGAGGCCGATAGAAATAAGTGCAAGGGCATGCCACATTTGCACATCTGTTGCGTTATGCAGCATAGCCCGCCCGCCCTGTGCCAGTTGTTCATCCGGCAGATGCGCTGCCAGAGCGCTCATTATGACAGCAGAGGCGGCAAGCAGAGCGCCACAAACACACCATATACGTGTAATAACTGAAAAAGCAGGCATAAAAGCTTCCCTTAATATTCGGTTTAAAAGGATAAGGTTATGAGCATTCGCATAGATCGTGTTGTGACACGAGGGGGAGATAGCGGACAAACCTCACTGGGTGACGGAAGCCGTGTATCTAAACATACAGCCAGGGTAGGAGTAATTGGTAGCCTGGATGAGCTGAATGCTGCGGTGGGTTTGTTAAGGGCACATGTTCCCGATGAGTCTCCTGTCAGTCAAACTTTGATGCAGATACAGCATTTGTTGTTTGATATGGGCGCTGATATCTGCTGTCCTGAGGCAGCAAAAAAAGCAGAGCGGGCGGCACGTATTACAGAAGAGCTTCTACTGTGGGTTGAGCAGGAAACGTTTGCGTTGCAGGAGAGACTGGCGCCGTTGACCAGCTTTGTATTGCCCGGTGGCAGTATTGCAGCGGCGTGGGCTCATATGGTGCGAACTCAGGTGCGTCGTACAGAACGGGATTTCGTTACTTTAATGCAGGAAGAAGAGGTGAATAAAAAGATATTAAAAATACTTAACAGATTATCGGATTATTTTTTCGTTCTCGCCAGACATTTTAATGATGATGGTAAAAAAGATATTTTGTGGAAAATTAAATAGTATTTTTTATTAACTTTAATTTAAAAAAAACTATAAATTTATATATTTTTTTAATTTTTTTTGTATTTATTGAGTGTTTTTTATTCTTATTTAAATAAAAAATGGCTATTTATTTAAAGTTAATTATATTTTTTTAAAATAAAATTCATATTATATATTATTTTTGATTGTTTTTGAGGGATGTTTTGTGAGTAGTGAAAGTATTTTTGATTGGAAAAAAAATCTGAGTATGTTATCTGTCAGTTAAAGAAATTATTTTCTCTTATATGTTAAGAAAAAGAGATTAATTTCTACAGTATTTTAATCATTTAACGGCGTGCCATAAACATGGCGTATGTAATGCATCAGAAGGAAGTGAAGAGTTATTTCTCTGATTTCTGAAAAGAGAAGATTTTAGAATTTCTTCTGATGTATCAAGAAAGTAAAAAGTATAATAATGGTAAGTATTATAAAAGCAGCGGCATCATCTTCATTTTTTTCAAAGCCTGAGAAAAGCCAGGAAGAGGCAAGCGAGGAAGAATCACTTCGTAGTGCCCTTGAGCGCATGGGTTCTTCTCATCAGAGCCGTGCACAGGCTGTTCAGCGCGCGCAGGGTGACGGCAATCAGCTCAGACGTCGTCGTTTTGTAAAAGACGGTGATGTGCAGGTTGAAAAGCACTCTCTGGCCGGTATTAAGCCAAGAGCACTCGCTTCAGTGCAGGCAAGTGGTACAGCGCGTACAGTTCATTTCTCATCAGGTAGTACAGGCGACAGCGAGCTGGTGCATTTGCGGCGTTTGCTGGCGACCGAGAAAAAGCGCGCAGAAGAAGCCTCACGTTTGATCGAGGATATGCAGCATACAAATAAAGCGCTGACTACACGTCAGGTTCATGCTGACCTTGAGGTGACAGAGCTGAAAGTGAAGCTTGAAGAAGCTGAAACTAAAGTTGTAGCTCAGACCCGCATTATCAGAGGTCTTCAGTGGGACCTTGAGCGTTGCGAGGAAGAAATGCATGGCCTGCGCAAACGTCTCGACGCGAAGCCACGTGGTCGCCCTCGTAAAGAGGTATCTGCTGCTCCGGTTGTGGAAACAGACTTTGAGAGTGAAAGCAATGCTGATGTCACAGATAGTGAGCCACAGCCTGTAAAATGGTGGAAAGACTAAAATTCTGTGTACAGATAAAGGGAGCAGATGAAATTATTTTCGTCTAAGTCACTGCTCGTTGTTATATTTGTAAATATAGCATGCGGTGTCGTATTTTTGTCTGTGCCGATTTTTATTGAAGGTTTTCTTTCTCTTTTTAAAAATGTTTTTGATATTTTAATTTTGCCGTTTTCATTTTTATTTAAAATTATGGGCTGGTCGGCACGAGTTTCTTCTCTCGATCAGCTTTCTCACGGGCTGATAAAGGGAGGCAGATATAATCTGTTTCCCAGATTGTGTTCAGTTATATTTCTTATTTTATCAGGAAGCTGCTCAGCGTTGACGCTTGATAATATCGGTGACAGATTTTCTGTATTTTTACTTTGTCTGGCACCGGCATTTCTGCTGGCATCCTGTTTTTTGTCTGGTATATCCCTGTCCTGTATTATGATCCCTGCGTTTCTGGTGCAGTTGTATTTTCTTGCATTTTGTAAAGCTGAGTATTCTGCTGGCAGAAAATAAAAGCTGGTTATGAGATGCGCCCGGTTTTTTATAGTTCATTATAAATCAGTGTGATCAGAGTGTTGTAATGTAATTTATCAACCAGTTTCTGATCGTTTACAGGTTAGTTTTTATCCCCCAAAATGGTTATAATCCTGTTTGTTAGCATACTCGCGGAGAGGGGCCTGTACCTTCGTTTGGGGTCTGTATTAGAATTAAGTAAGGAATAATTACTTGTTGTTCATGATATTCATTTTACTCATGCGCCTTTTGAACATTTATTGCTGGGTTCTGCTTGCTTCATGTATTTTTATCAATTTGTGTATTTTTGGGGTGCTTGATGCCCGTAAAAGCTTTGTTCAGAAAGCAGGATATTTCCTTGAGGCCGTAACAGAGCCTGTTCTGGCTCCTGTCAGGAGAATTTTGCCCGATCTTGGCGGTGTTGATTTTAGTCCTATGGTTGTACTTCTTCTGATCCGCTATGCCGTGCAACCTGGTCTGATAGAGGTTTTTCGTTATATATTAGCTGGCTAAGCGGATGCAGTAGCCTGCCTCAGATCAGTTCTGAGGCAGGTTTTTATAAAGCTCGAGGGCGTGCGCCCGGGCTGTTTTCAGGTCTACAATCGGGGCGGGATAGCGCTTGCCTGCTGTCACAGCTGTATGCCTGAGCAAATCTCCGCCTGCTTTCCATGGTGTATGTATTAATCTATCAGGCAGAGCGCGCAACTCAGGCACCCACTGACGAATATATTCGCCGGATGGATCAAATTTTTCGGACTGGCCGACCGGGTTGAAAATGCGAAACCAGGGGGAGGCATCAATGCCCGTGCCGGCGCACCATTGCCAGTTCATTGCGTTTTGGGCCGGGTCAGCATCAGCCAGTCTTTCCCGAAACCATTTTTCGCCTTTACGCCAGTCTGTGAGCAGATGTTTTGTCAGAAAAGAGGCTGTTACCATTCTGACCCGGTTATGCATCCACCCGGTTGCATAAAGCTGGCGCATGCCGGCATCAACCAGCGGATAACCTGTGCGGCCCATTTTCCATGCATTAAACAGGGTTTCATCATCGCCCCATGGCATATGATCAAATTCAGAGCGAAGGTTCTTTGTCGCCATATCAGGATAATAGAAATACTGAGTCCAGGCGAAATCGCGCCATCCCAGCTCTGACAAAAATGTCCATCCCTGATCTGCCAGGTGTGGTTTCTGCCGCATAACAGCTTCGGTTGCGTGCCACACCTGCCGGGCTGACAGGAGGCCGGCCCGAAGATAAGGGGAGAGAGACGACGTGCCGTCTTTATCAGGCCGGTCTCTGTCCGTGCTGTAGTGTGTCAGCCCTGTTTCGAGAAATGTTTCCAGCAACTCATGCGCGGTTTCCTCTGAGCAGAGCCATTCTTTTTCTGCATCACATGCGCCTTCCGGCAGGCTGATTTCTGATTCTTTAGAGATGAGATTTTTCAGATCATCTGGCCAGGGGAAGAAGGTAACCTTCTCTGGTGCTGGCAGGATGCGGCCTGGTGCTCCTAGTTTTTGCAGTGCACGCCACCAGGGGGTAAACACTTTATAAGGCTGATCGCTGCCAGTGCGTAAAACCCATGGTTCATGTAACAGGCGCCCAGGCAGCGAATGTACAGTGCATCCGGCGTCCTGCAGGGTGCTTTTGAGGTGCGTATCCTGCTCACGTCCTGACAAATCATAGCGGCGATTCCAGAAGACAGAATCAATATGTAATTTCTCTGCAAGTTCCGGGATAATCTGCGTTGCCGGTCCACTTATTTCAGCCAGATCACCGCCCTTCTGCTGTAGAGTTGCGGCAAATGTCGCACGTGCCTTGCTAAGCCACCATTTGACGACTCCCTGCGTTGTTGTGGCAGCGTCGTGAACATACAGGCAGATAAGCGGTTTTCCGCTATTGATTGCGGCATGAAGGGCCGGGTTGTCAGTAATACGAAAATCGTCCCGAAGCAGGACAAGAGCCGGTTGTGAGGGGGATGATACAATGTTCATAAATACTATTTTGACGAAAGATGACATGCTGACAATACCTGCCAGTGTGGTCACTTTTTATTTATTTTATTAAAATATAATTAATACAATTTTAATTATATATGAAGTTATGTATAGTAACCAAAAATATCCTATGAATCTTTATGTCTTTTATCGCTGCGATAACAAAGTAGTGCGAGTAGTATTTAAATGCAAAAAAATATAGAAAGTAACTCTATGACTTATAAGGCTGTTAATGAGGCCTGTGGTGTGCATAGGCTGACATCACAGCAGGAATCTGTTCTGCGTGAGCGCGGTACAGAACCACCAAATTCAAGCAAACTTAATTCTGAAAAGCGTAGCGGTACATACTCATGCATTGGCTGCGGCAGTACTTTATTTGTGTCCGGGACAAAATATGAAAGCGGTAGTGGCTGGCCATCTTTTTACGCCCCGGTTTCTGGTGCGGTAGAAAGTATGGTTGATATTAGTAATGGTCTGGTGCGTACCGAGGTTGTTTGTTCAGTATGTAAGGGGCACCTTGGCCATGTTTTTCCTGATGGTCCGCCTCCTACCGGAGACCGTTACTGCATTAACGGGATTGTTCTCGATTTTTTGCCTGATGAAGGATAACTCGTGGTAATCGGGAGTAAAGGCGGACCAGAGGGTCATGCCTGACGTAGCGGGACACCCTGAAATATATTTCAGGCAGGTTGGTGACTATGACCTGGCTATCCGCGATGCAGGTGCGGGAGAAGGGCTTCCTCTGGTTCTGATTCACGGCTTTGGGGGCAGCATTAACAGCTGGTTTCTGACGCAGAATGCCCTTGCCGCTGGCCGGCGTGTCATTGCTTTTGACCTTCCTGGTCACGGCTCTTCGTGCCTGCATGTAGGGGAGGGTACATTACGGGCATTTGCCAGTATTGTTTCGCATATGCTGACAGAGATGGAGCTGCCACGGGTGCATCTTATGGGGCACTCGCTTGGAGGAGGGATAGCTCTTAGCCTCGCGCAGCTCAGGCCTGACCAGGCAGCGTCTCTCAGCCTGATTGCACCAGCAGCCCTTGGGGCTGAAGTGAATGCTGAGTTTCTTTACAATTTTATTGAAGCAGATGATCCGGCTGCTATGCGTCTGGTGCTGGAAAAGCTGGTCGCTGCAAAAATTCTTATTGGCCGTAAAGCCGTCGAAGATGTTTTGAGTAATCATAACGTCGCGGGTGTCAGAGAGGCCCTGCATCATATTGTGAATGCCTGTTTTGACGGAAGCAGGCAGCGTCAGATTCTGCGCTCCGTTTTTACGACGACTGATATCCCCGCTCAGGTGATCTGGGGTGTTGAGGATGCTATTTTACCTGGATCTCATGGGCAGGGTCTGCCACCACGTGTCACAGTGCATTTTCTGGAGGGGGCAGGGCATATGCCGCAGCTTGAAAAGGCAGCAGAGGTAAATGCGCTGATACGTTCTTTTTTAATGCGGGCTGAAGCAGAGGCCGGGCTTTGAGCCCGACACTCTGAATACGCACTCAGGAGGCAGAAAGGTTTACAATACCAATCTGTCCGCCTTCTGTACCAAAGCCCAGCAGGCAGCCATCAGCGCTATATGCCAGGGTAGTGACAGCACCATGTTTGCCCGTTGTGGTAACGGGCAGAACGCGCTGGCTTTCAGTCTCAATCAGCAGCACTGTGCCGTCAGAAAAACCAGCGGCAACGACATCCTGCTGAGGGTGGAATGCAACATAGGTGCACAGGGCACCACCGGCACCGGGAAGTTCTTTGGGGGCTTTACCCATTGGGCCACCACCAAAAAATGGCCACATAATAACGCAGTCTGCTCCACTGGTTGCCAGCCATTTTCCGTTTGAGGAAAAGGAGAGTGAGCGCACTTTGGAAGGATAACCGCTCATACGAATATTATGACCGTCAGACAGACGCCAGCCATGCAGGTCGTTATCCTGCATGGCGGTAATCAGAGCATCCCCTTTAGGATGTATGGCAATGCCGATATGGCTGCCTTTCCATTCCAGAACGCGGGCAGATTCGCTTTTAGGCTGAGTGAACCAGACTGATGCTCCGTTATAGTGAGAGGCCGCTATACGCTTGCCTTTGGCATCAAAAACAATTCCTGACACAGCTGAGGGGTGCTCGAGTGTTTTGACAAGTTTGCGGCCTGTTGCATCGCGCAGCTCAACCTGTTTACCTGTGGCAAGAGCAATGCAGCCGGTTTTGGCATCGACATGAGTGGCGACATGGTCAACCCAGCGGCGGCTTTTACTCAGCTCTTCAATCTCGCCATGCATATCAATGCGGCACAGACGGCCATCATCTCCGCCAGTCAGAAAACCGTGTGGGTCCGTGTCGGGGGCAATGCACAATGCCGAGCCGTCATGCACAGCGTGGGTGACCCAGGCAGAGGTTTCTGTCAGGTCAGCACGATGAATAACTATGACATCGCCTTCACCGGTGGTGAAAGCAAAACGCTGGCTATCGCGTGATGCTGTGCAGGCAATAATATGGCCGTTTACAACGCGTGAAGCACCGCGTTTATCAATCAGCCCGTGGATGGTGGGAGTGCTCATGCGATTGCGCAGCTTTCAAATCCACGCCGCAGCTGAGGACGGTTAAGGTTACGACCAATAAAGACCAGGCGTGATTCGCGCGGTTCATTCTCTTTCCATGGACCAATAGAATCACCATCAGCCATCATGTGCACGGCCTGAAAAGCAAAGCGGTCAGGCTGCCCTTCAAAATTCAGAATACCCTTGGTGCGCAACATGTCAGCTCCTTTTTCCTGGAGCAGGGCGCTGATCCAGAGCTGGAATTTATTGGCATCCAGCGGAGTTTTAAGGCTGAGAGAGACGCTGCTGATATCAGCTTCATGTTTATGCTCAGGGTGTTCGAGAAACTCAGGCATATTTTTAAGAACACGCTCAAGGTCAAAACCGCCCTGGTCGAGCACATCAGTCAGTTCGACGTTGCCCTTTTTTGTCCGGTGAACGGGAGCAATGCTGTTAATTGATTTGAGAGTTTTCTCCACAGCTTCGAGCTGTGCTTCGTCTGCCAGGTCGGTTTTGTTGAGAATCAGAACATCAGCAAAAGCTACCTGCTGGTGCGCTTCAGGGCTTTCTTTAAGGGTTTGCTCAATGTTCATAGCATCAATGACGGTAACGACGGCATCAAGGCGGGTTTTGCTTCGGACATCTTCGTCGGCAAAGAAAGTCTGAGCAACAGGGGCAGGGTCAGCCAGACCGGTTGTTTCAATAATAATGCCGTCAAATTTGCCACGGCGTTTCATCAGGCTGGTCAGAATACGGATAAGATCACCACGGACTGTGCAGCAGATGCAGCCGTTGTTCATTTCAAACACTTCTTCATCCGTATCGACAACCAGATCGTTATCAATACCAAGCTCGCCGTATTCATTGACGACAACCGCATATTTACGGCCGTGCTGAGCCGTTAGAATATGGTTGAGCATTGTTGTTTTTCCGGCACCAAGAAAGCCCGTGAGGACTGTGACGGGCACCAGAGCATCAGAAGTGGGAGAGTCAGACATCAAACAGGGTCTCCGTTAACGGCATGAAGTCGTTCTCATATAGGGTGCATTCTGACCTGATACCAGAGAAGAAGAGCAGAGTCCTCTGGCAGGCTCAGTTATGCCTCAGGAGGAAGCATGGTCGCGCATCACTTTGGCGGGCTGTGTATGCTGTGCACGACGTGGTGTGGCAGAGCGCAGGAATTTGACGGCCAGAGCACCGTAAAGAGCATGGCTGCAGATAGCGCGTGAAACGCCAAAGGCCAGGAATGCGCTGGCCAGCAGAGCGAGTGTAACCTGCTGGTTGTCACACATTTCCATAACAATGACAGTTGCTGTCAGGGGGGACTGCGTCACCCCGGCGAAGTAAGCGACAGTGCCCAGCAGCACGACAGCGCCCGGAGTGGAGTGTGGCAAAAACTGTGCGATCCATCCGCCAAGACCCGCACCGACAGAGAGTGAAGGCGCAAAGAGCCCGCCTGGTACACCAGAGCAGTAGGAAACAATGGTCGCGATATATTTGAGAATAAAATAGGACATGGGATAGTGCTGGGTGCCCATAATACTTTCCCGGGCCTGAAAATAACCTGTGCCGTATGTCATGCCGCCAGAGAGAACACCAATAACAGCCAGAACCAAACCGCATAGTGCAGCAAAAATAATCGGGTGTTGCATGATAAAGCGGCCGGCATAACCGGGAATGCCCCGTGAAATACGCACAAGGAGAGCAGAGAACAGCCCGCCTGTAACCCCGCCGACAATGCCGCAGACCAGAACAGCCAGCCAGCTGGCCCCCACCGGCACGACAGAGTCAGTATGCCCGAAATATGTGTAATTGCCGACCATAGCGATAGCCGTCACCCCGGCCAGCACGACGCAGGTCAGCATGGTGCCACTGGTGCGCTGCTCATAAGAATGAGCAAGCTCTTCAATCCCAAAAACAATACCAGCGAGCGGTGTATTAAAGGCTGCCGCAACCCCGGCGGCACCACCGGCTTTGATCAGAGCATGCTGGCGCATGGGGTCATTGATTTTCATAAACCGGCCGACAGTGTGCATGATAGATGCACCAACCTGAACAGTCGGTCCTTCACGCCCGATAGAAGCCCCCGAAAGCAGCCCCAGTGTCGTGAGGAGAATTTTGGCAAAAGCAATACGAAGGGACAAAACCTTATCAATGGTTTTGAAGTCGTGCAGATGCAGGCACGCAATCGCCTGGGGGATACCACTGCCCTGTGCACCGCGAAACCATTTGACTGTCAGCCATGAGGAGAGAGCCATGCCACAGGGCGTGACCAGCAGCATAAGCAGAGGGCTGATGGCAATGATATGACTGCGCAGATGCGCCGCTTTATCAGCTATGGCAGCAAAACCAACCGCTACAATCCCCACCATCACAGCACCTGACCAGTAAATCAGCTTACGGCGCCAGCTTGCTGTTCCGGCTTTTGCCTGCTCACGAATATGACGGAGCTGTGCGGAGGCGGCTGTCATGCTGGACGGCATGGGAAATCCTGAGGCTTAGTAAAAGATGCGGGTGCTCTTAGCACGTTCCCTTTATAAAGAAAGATATCTCTGTGCCTTACCGGCCTGATTATAAGGGAAAGTGCACCCTGGCAGCCGATAATAGTTTAATTTGTTGCCGGACGTGGCCAGAAAACAATACCTTCATGCTTGGCCATGTTGTCAGGTTCGACGTGAATATGTACCAGGGTGTTGCCCATCTGCCTGCTGAGTTCCTGCTCAATGAGGTCGCAGATATCATGGGCTTCTGTCACGGTCATATTGCCCGGTACAATCAGGTGAAAGTCAAGAAACGTCATGGCTCCGATGACGCGTGTGCGGATGTCATGTGCCTCAATCGCCCCTTTGCCTTTTAAGGCAATAATATCGCAGATCTGCTCAATAGTTTCAGGGGCAGGAGCCTGATCCATCAGGCCGGCGATAGAGTCGCGCATAACACCCCAGCCCACACGCAGTACGTTAAGGGCAATCAGGCCGGCGAGAATGGAATCGAGCCGCTCCCAGCCCGTGAGGGGAATAAGTGTGATACCCGCAATCAGACCTGCACCTGTCCAGACATCAGAGAGAACATGCTGCCCACCGGCAATCAGAGCAGGTGAGCGGCGCTTTCTGCCCGCACGCAGCATCACCATGCCCCATATAAGGTTTACCAGTGTTGCCGCACCATTGAGCGCAATCCCTTCATAAGGGGCAGTCGGCGGGTGCGGGTGCTGCCAGCCCAGCCACGCTTCCCGTGCAATGATGAAGGCTGTGAGCAGAACCAGCGTACCTTCAGCAACGGCTGAGAGATATTCTGCTTTATAATGGCCATAAGTGTGGTTGTGGTCTGCCGGGCGGGCAGCAATGCTCAGAGCCCACAGCCCTCCCACGGCAGAAACAACGTTGATGATGGTTTCAATCGCATCAGAATACAGTGCGATACTGCCACTGACAGCCCATGCAGCATATTTCAGACTCAGGGCGACAAGGCTGACCAGAAGGCTGTATATGGCAATGCTTTTGTTGCTTTCAGGCAGAGAGAGACCCAAGGGTAACAGCTTTCTTTCAGAGAGGGAGATGGAAGAGACAGTCCAGGTCTCAGACTGAATCAGGGTCTGTCAGACGGCATGACGGAACGTACCCGGCACTTTCTATTTGTATCGTCGCATGTGCGATACGAAAACGGCTGAGCAGTGTTTCATGAATACCTGTGAGCATATTGTCTGACGTTTCAGCCGGTTTATCAGATGTAACGGAGGAGCGCACCAGGTGTACTGTCAGGGCTGTTTCGGTGGTGCTGAGTGGCCAGATGTGCAGGTCATGCAGGTCCTCAACACCGGGGGAGGAGAGCAGAAACTCTTTTACTGCGGTGTAATCAACCGAGGCCGGTACGGCATCCATAGCCATGCGCATGGCATCACGTAACAGCTTCCACGTGGTCAGGGCGATAAGGGCTGAAATGATAATGCTGACAACAGGGTCAATCCAGGCTTTGCCGGTCAGCAGCATAAACCAGCCGGCAACCACCACAGCCAGAGAAATGACGGCATCTGACATCAGGTGCAGAAAAGCTGCGCGGATATTGAGGTCATGTTTTTGCCCTGCTGCAAAAAGCAGGGCTGAGCCCCCGTTGATAAGAATACCAAGGGCGGCGACAATCATCACGGTTTTGCCAGCTACAGGTGTGGGGTCAGAAAGGCGAAGAATAGCTTCCCATGCGACACCGCCGGTAACAAGCAGCAGCACGACTGCATTGCTCAGAGCAGCCAGTACAGATGAGCGGCGTAGGCCATAGGTAAATTGTGTATCAGGAGAACGCTTAGAGAGTGTGTCTGCCAGCCAGGCGGCTCCCAGTGCCAGAATGTCTGATAAATTATGACCGGCATCAGACAGCAGCGCCAGCGAGTGTGAAAGCAGGCCCCAGACTACCTCTGCTCCGGTATAAATGGTATTAACCAGGATACCGATGGCAAACGCCATGCCAAATGATGCCGGCGCATGTGAGTGTGCGCTGAACCAGCCGTGACTATGGTCATGATCATGGTCGTGATGCTCGCCGTGGTGGTGATCATGATTGTGTTCATGATCATTGTGGCTGTGCGTGCAGTGTGCGTGGGTATCAGCTTCATGGCTGTCAACGGCATCTGTATGCTGATGCGAAGAGGGCACTTTGACCATAAAATGTTTCTCTCCTTGGCAGAGTGGCTTTTCGATCGCTGATTGCATCTGTAAGCCATCAGCCACGGGAAGCCGGTGTTATGCCGGTGTTTTTTGTTTACCACATCTGATAAGGGCCGCGCCATGCTTCGACTGACAGAATTGCAGCTTCCGCTTGATCACTCACCGGAAGAACTGGAGGAAGCTATCTGTCAGAAACTTTCAGTTTCTTCGGAAGAACTGGAGGAGTTCAGTGTGTTTCGACGCGGGCATGATGCCCGCAGGCGTCACGCTGTGCGGCTGGTGTACACCATTGACTGCACCGTGAAGGATGAAGCCGGTGTACTGGCTCGCTATAAAGCAGCCTACCCGCGTGACACGCATGTCGCAGTCAGCCCGGATATGAGCTGGACCCCGCCGGTAAGTGACGGTGAGGTCTGTGCCTCAAAACCAGGTTATCGCCGCCCGATAGTGATTGGTGCCGGGCCCTGTGGTTTTATGGCCGCGCTGATGCTGGCCCGTATGGGCTTGCGGCCATTATTGCTTGAGCGCGGTAAAATTGTGCGCGAACGTACGGTTGATACCTTCGCCCTGTGGCGTCGTTCAGTGCTGACGCCTGAAAGCAATGTGCAGTTTGGTGAGGGAGGTGCAGGCACTTTTTCTGACGGTAAATTATATAGTCAGGTGCGTGACCCGCGTTTTCTCGGCCGTCAGGTTTTGCGTGAATTTGTGAAGGCCGGCGCGCCTGAAGAGATTTTATATCTTGCTCATCCGCACATTGGTACCTTTCGTCTGGTGTCAATGGTTGAGCATATTCGCGCAGAAATAGAGGCAGCCGGAGGGGAGTATCGTTTTGGCTGCCGTGTTGATGCGCTCGCTCTTGATCCGGCTACCAGAGCGATCCGTGGCGTGACGCTGGCCAGTGGTGAAACTATTGAGTCCGATCATGTCGTGCTGGCTGTCGGGCACAGTGCACGTGATACTTTTGCTATGCTGGCAGAAAGTGGTGTGGAGATGAAGGCCAAGTCGTTCTCCATGGGGGTACGCATTGAGCATCCGCAGTCGGTTATTGATACTGCCAGGTTTGGCAGCAGTGCCGGGCATGAGCTGCTGGGTGCGGCAGAATATCGGCTGGTGCACCATGCCAGCAATGGTCGTGGTGTTTATTCTTTCTGTATGTGCCCAGGGGGAACAGTTGTCGCCGCGGCCTCTGAGGAGGGGCATGTGGTTACAAATGGCATGAGCCAGTACAGCCGTGCTGAGCGTAATGCGAATTCTGGCATGGTTGTCGATTTACGCCCTGGGGAGGATTATCCTGATGACCCGCTGGCTGGCATTGCTTTTCAGCGTCACTGGGAGCGGCAGGCTTTTCTGGCTGGTGGCGGAGATTATAAAGCCCCGGCTCAGAGAGTGGGTGACTTTCTGGCTGGTCGGCCTTCTGTCAGCCTGGGAACTGTCGTGCCCTCCTACAAACCGGGTGTAACACCGACGGATCTGTCAAAATGTTTGCCGGCTTTTGCCGTCGAGGCCCTGCGTGAAGCTCTGCCGCTGTTCGATCGTAAGCTCAAAGGTTTTGCGATGGAGGATGCGGTGATGACCGGTGTCGAAACCCGCACGTCGTCTCCTTTGCGTATTCCGCGCGGGGAGGATTGTCAGTCTCTCAACACGCCGGGTCTGTTCCCCGCAGGTGAGGGGGCCGGGTATGCCGGTGGTATTCTCTCCGCCGGGATTGATGGTATCCGTATTGCTGAGGCTGTAGCACTGGCTATCACAGGGCGCCGCGCTGAAGGTGCCGCCCTGCGATAAGAACAACCCGGTTAATGAGCTTTTATAAAGGCATCAACCAGCTCGATAAAGCGGGCCGGGGCATCGGCGTGAATCCAGTGTCCGGCCTTTTCGATTGTCTCCAGCGTATAGTGCGGGAAAAGCTGACGCATCATAGGGAAGTTATGCGGTTGAATATAAGGTGACAGCTCCCCTTTGATGAATAAGGCCGGCCCTTCATAGTGTGTGTCAGGAGGGAAGTCAGGCCAGCCCATAACTGCGGGAAGGCTCTGAAATATATCATGCAGACCGATGGACCAGCCTGGTGTTTCACCCAGCGTGAGGTTTTGCATCATAAGCTGGCGTACAGAATCATTGGGAATAAGCGGACGCAGCAGAGCATCTGCTTCTTTGCGGTCGAGCCTGGCAGGAAAATTAACATGTTCCAGCCCGGATGAGAGATCCATGTTTGCAAAGCCGCCGGCGCCCGGGGCAATATCACCAACAATCAGGCTATGAACCATCTCGGGGTGTGTTAACGCCAGGGTCATGGCGGTTTTGCCCCCCATAGAGTGGCCGAGCAGGATAACAGGTTCAGTCGTGAAATGTCGTATCGTTTCGCGCACATCCTCTGCCATGATCTGGTAGGTCATGGGGCCATGGGGACTTTTGCCATGATTGCGCAGATCAATAGCCAGAGTGCGGTGGGTTACAGCCAGGTGACGCTGCGCAAAACCAAGATTACGTGCCTGCCCGAACAGACCATGTATGAGCACAATAGTCGGAAGTGGTGTGTCAGAGGCGGGCAGCGTATCGGGGTTACGCTCGATGACATTGAGAAGCACGATAGGTCGGGCCTTTTCAGTTTCAGGACTGAGCAGGTCGGGCCTGCTCGTAAAGCAGGCGAAATGTGGCCCATAGATGCGTTTGTGGCGAGAGCTGAATAAAATTTTTCTCATCACCTCATAGCGAGCACACTTTGATTGTTAGTTTTTTCTTGGTGTCTTTGAGAGAATTGTTTCTAATGCAGTCTCAGAGGCGTCTGACGGCAAATAAAAAATCTATGCGCCTTACCATCTTGATGGAGTAAAGAAGATGAGGCGCTGTCTGGTTATTGTGGGCCGGCCTGAAAATGCAGAAGAAATGCTGAATTTCGTTAGTGGGATAGCCGCACGTCTGCAGCCTGATTGTATTGATTTCATGGCACTGCGTGAACCACCAGGGGACGGATTAAGCCTGCTTACAGAAAGCAGCACTGTTTTACTCAGAGAGGACCAGGCAGACTGGGCTGAGGCCTGGCGTGCCAGAGTGAATTTGTGGCGTCAGAACCTGTATCAGGCTGTTACAGATGGTATTTTTCCTGAAATTAACTGGCTGGCACCTGAGGCTAAGGCTGATGTGATTATTCCGGTTTTTGGAAGAGATGCTGACCTTCTGATACTCAACCTGCCCCAGGAGAGAGATACAGAACATCAGAAGCAGATTCTCAGAAGTGCTGTTTTTGAAACAGGCAGACCACTTTTGCTTGTGCCAGATGGCTGGAGAGGGAGCTGCTGCGATAATATTATGTTGTCATGGAAGCAGTCTGACTGTGCCCGCCGGGCCTTTGAAGCTTCGCGCCCGTTACTTGCCGGTGCTGCTGTGCATGTTCTGGTGAATGGAGAGGACCCCTGGCCTTATGACATCATGCCAGAGGTTAATGTGACGGATGTACGTGTCGTTCGGTTAAGCTCACCCACAGCAGCAGGAGCAACGATTTTAGGCGAAGCCCGCCGCTGGCAGGCTGACCTGATTGTTATGGGGGGGTATAAACATGCTGCTTTGCATAACCGGCTGGTGAGCAGCACGACGGGCTATGTGCTGCACAACTCAGTTCTGCCTGTTTTTTTACAGCATTAACGCGCGTCTTTTACGATCGTTCGGTAAAACCATAACGCCAGCAGGCAAAATACCAGTAATCCCATTGCTGAGGCCACGGGAGCCGGTACCCATGCGGCCAGTGAGAGGGCGTCATCTTTGCCAAGCGTGCATGAGATAAAAGCCAGCACAACGCCGGTCAGGCTCTCACCCACAATAAAGCCCGAGGCCAGCATGGTGCCGGTCCCTGCGTCGTGTTCAGGCAGGCTCTGAGGCAGTGTTGTGCTGTCATCCTGTATATTTTTTGTGTGCAGGTGACGTTTAATGGCCCAGCCCAGCACTGCACCGGCTGCCAGGGTAACGCTGACAGAGGGAGGCAGATAAATGCCGATCGCAACCCCCAGCGGGGGCAGTGCCAGGGCACGTTTGCGTAACAGCAGGTCAATAATAATCAGAATACAGCCAAGCCCCATGCCCAGTGACAGCATGGACCAGTCAAGCGAATGCGTAAAAATGCCTTTTGTAATAAGTGTAATTAATGCCGGCTGCGGGGCAGAGAGCGCGTGTGAGGGGTCCATCCCGGGGCGGGGCATATAACCCGCAAAACCATATGCCTGGTAGAGAATATTCAGCACCGGGGGGATAACTGCCGCACCAACGACGCAGCCGGCAATCAGGGCAATTTGCTGTTTCCAGGGGGAGGCACCAACAAGCTGACCTGTTTTAAGATCTTGCAGGTTATCGTTTGAAATGGCTGCCGTTGCGGTAATGGCAGACAGAATGAGAATGGTGAAGCCTGTTGCAAGCTTTTGCTGGTCGAGCATCATATGGGCAGGCATAAGCCGGAAGGCTTCCAGGGCCAGCAGCATCAGGGCAGAGAGCATCGCTGCGATAATAATAATGCCTGATATTGGTGAGGAAGATGAGCCGACAATTCCTGCCATATAGCCGCATGTAGCCGCCATGATAAAACCGAAGATAATGCAGAATAAAACAGATGCAATGACGACTGGCCAGATCGGGTCAGATGACGGGGTAAGAAAAAAAGTAAACAGGCTGCCCAGCATTACTGTTGTCAGTCCGAGCAGAGCAAGCAGGCTGCGGAAAGAGAGGTCTTTATCTCCCTCCGGGCCGGTAGAGGTCTGATGGCGTGTACGCACAATACTTTGCAGCCCGCGGGCTACTGGCTTTGCCAGCTCAACCAGTGTCCAGACAGAGGCCATAGCGATAGCGCCGGCGCCGACAAAACGCACTTTATGCAACCAGACAGACTGTGCAAATGCAGAGGGGACAAGATGTTCAGGGTTAGGTGTATGGGCTGTAAGCCATGGCACGCCACCGCCCCATGCCAGAACACAGCCGAAAAGCATGGCCAGTCCACCGGTTAGCCCGACCAGGTAGCCAGCACCCAGTAGTGCCAGAGAGAGGCCGCCTGTTATCTGAAACACGGCAGCGCCTGCGCTGGCTGTAACTGATACACTGTCTGACAACAGGCGCAGGCCATTGCTGCCTAATGTAAACAGGGCAGCGGCTGTGCTGCCTTTGATCAGCGCATTAAGTCCTTTTTTGTTTTCGCCTGAATTGCCGGCACGCAAAATTTCTGCTGCTGCTACGCCTTCAGGGTAAGGCAAAGCGCTGTCTGCCACCAGTGCGCGACGGAGCGGAACAGTGAATAAAACCCCTGCGATACCCCCTGCGAGAGAGATGCCTGCGGTCTGCCAGAATGGGAAATGGCTCCATATTCCTGTCATGATGAGACCGGGAAAGGTGGCAAAAACGCACGATAGCGTGCCGGCAGCTGAGGCCTGACTTTGAACAATGTTATTTTCAAGAACAGAGCTGCGCCCCAGAGCACGCAGAACAGCCATTGAAATAACAGCTGCCGGAATAGAAGAGGCAAAGGTCAGGCCAATACGCAAACCCAGATAAATATTTGATGCTGTAAAAACAACAGTAATAAGTGCGCCAAGAATAAGCGCGCGCAGTGTGAGTTCTCTGGTGGTTCTGGCAGGTGACGACATTTCTCTGATCTCGTTATACAGGCAGGCGGATGAGCTTTACTAAAGAGATATCACCTGTCTGTCTGCCTGAAAATGAAATGAAGTCGTAATGAAAGGTAATCCTGGCCCGGCATGATCAGAATGTTACGTCAGCAGTGCCCAGAACAAACGCTCCTGAAGACGCCCCCGACTGTACCAGTGCTTTTGAAGCAAAAACATACTCAGCGCCAATGCTGTAGGTCAGGTTTCTGGTAGCCCGCCACGTAAAGTTAGCTTGCGGCAGGGTAGCGCTGTAGCCACCGTGAGGGCGAAAATTATAGGCAGTGCTGGCGTTGTTATACACAGCATCATTTGTAGTATGTCTCCATACAACCGGCACTTTCAGAAGCAGGCTTGTGTTCTGTGTGGGCGCCAGGGTGATAACCGGCCCTACGTCAATGACGTTTGACAGGCCGAATGCAACGCTCTGGTCAAGATAAAAGGCAGTGGGAACAAACGGGCTGAGAAAGCCCCCCCATTTGCTGGTGGCATTTTTGTGCATGTTGCCGCCTGAGATATCATCTGCCTGTATACCAATTGCTGGTCTGCTCCACCATTTGCTAAAACGCCAGGCGACTGTCGCATTCAGAAAATAGGCTGAAACTGAGCGTTTTGGTCCATTGTTTGCTGCCTGAAAATTACCGCCCTGCCACATAGCACCAGTTGAAAATTCAACGTGACCAGCGTTGCCCCATATTTTTACACCAGGTGTATCGCGGTGGGTTGAACCCGCAATGTTGCTGGTTGCCCCTGGTATGGAGCTGTTAGCCAGCAGATAGCCCATGTAGAAAGCATCAATAAAAATCTGGCTTTTTTGCCCCATCAACTGGAATTTTGGTAAGGCGTAAGATGTATAGGCACCAAATAATCGTGTTTTCCATCCGACTTTATTGCGAAATGCAACAGGGTTACTGGTATCTGTAAGCATAAGATCAAAAATATCGACCCTGAAATTTTTCCAGAAAGCATACCCGCGTAAACCGTTCCATGAATAGGGTACGGTCGGGTAGACTGACCCTGCCGTGATGTAGGCAGGTGCATCAAGAAAGACCATGCGCCCGGCCATGGCGCCCATAGTTGCACCGAGCATATGCCCTTTAACTTCGATAAAAGCCTGTTGTGCGTCAATTTTACTGCGCCAGCGTCCGCCTGCATATCCGTAGTAGTTAACGCCCCCGGCCTGCCCACTAAGAAGTTCTCCATACAGGCGTACGTGCTTCCCAAGATGTAAGTCTGCACCTGCGCTCCAGCGCAGTGTATTACGATATGCCGGGGATTTTCGTACTGTACCCAGACCGGCTTTCTGGTCATAAAAATTACGATTTTCAAAATTAGCGCTGAGGGTCATGTAAACAGTTTCATCCTTATTAAAAGGAATGAATTTCAGAGCCTCGAGCGATTTATTCCGGTTTTTGTCATTGCGCAGACGAGACCAGTCTTCAGCCCATCGTACATTCGAGTAGTAAGCCACAGTGCCCCAGCCTGCCGCCGCTCCTGAGTTGGTATTGAATACGCCCCATGGCCCCTGGTGCAGCAGGCTGGGAGGGACCGCGTTCAGCTCGAGCATTTGCGGGTAGCCATAAGCCTCTGAACGGCTGCTGAGGGGAGGCAGCATTTCAGCATCCCAGAAGCTACTTTCTTTTGCAGGCTTCTGTGCAGGAGATCGGCTTTGATTATGTGGTGCGGTTACACTGCTGATTGTGGCAATCTGACCGTGAGTGTGATGGCGTACGAGCGTTGACGCAGGGGAGTGTGGGTTTATCAGTGGTGTGGTTGCGTCTTTTGCGTGAGCGGAAGCGCTTATCACTGTTGTCAGCAGTATGAAGGAACAGGGCAGTAAACAGGGCCCGAAACCTGCTTTAAGCAGAGAAAGGTGTTTTTTTTCCATAATATGCCCGGATGAAATATGTCACGAGGGTAGGAAATAAAAATTTTCTTATTTCAGGTAGTAACGACACATAATTACACAATTCTTTAGTGTGTAGAAGGCCGGTTGTATATTACTGTGTGGTGACCTGATAGTGTCTTCGGGCAAGAAAACGGACTGTTCGCATGTGCTGGTCAGTGAACATAATTTCAAACTCTTCCTGGTAGCATAGTTAGGTATTGTATCCGGCTATGCTTATTATTTTTTTTCTGCGTTCAACGTATATGAGATATGTATTGATGTCATATCTCATTTACGTGTGTTAAGAATTTTTTGTTTTCAGAAGCTGTTATGGTTGCTTTGTCTGAGCGCATTAAGACAGTCGTTAACACGAGAGGCCAGCCTTACGTCATGCAGGTTGCTTAACGCTTCGCGGGTCCGGTTTTGCCATGCGTGAGACATGCCGGCTGCATTGCACAGCCCTTCTAACCTGAACGCGCCGCCTGGTGTGGCATCGGTGTATTCTGATGCACTCAGAATCTGTACGGGGTGCCTGGGCAGGTTGTAGCGGGCTGTCTGCAACAGTGAGCGGTTTGTTGCCGGGTCTGCCAGGGGTAGCAATGCGGCAACAACTTCGCGGGTATTATCCTGCCCGGTGGTGATAACCTTTCTGACCTGCGACCAGTCATGTGCTTTATCAAGGTCTCTGGCTGTCTGCCTTACACCACTCTCTTTGATCATATTCATAAGATGTTCTGATGAGGTTACCGTCTTCGCTGGCGCTGGTATATCAGCGGGCTTTTCCCGGCTTGTTAAAACGATAAGCCCAAGGGTACAGCCAATAAGGAGTGTCAGAGCAAGCGTGCGGCCCGGTTTCATTCTGCGCCTCTTTTCCGAAGTATATTTTTTAAATTTTGTTTTTGAGAGTGTTAAGGTCATCATCTGCGGAATGATCAGGTGGTTAACAGCATGTAAAGCAGCGTAGTCCTTCTGTTAGTGTTTGTTATTGCTGCCTATGAAGCCGTTACAAAATGGCTTCAGAAAGGCACGAGAAAGGTAAGGTTGCGGCAGAAAAAGGCGTGTCTTAAAGGCAACGGTTAAAAGAGGAGGGAGCGGGAGAGCTGTTGATCGTGTGGGTTATGTTGCGGTATCAGGCCTGAACGTCACATTATGCTCTGGTGAGCAGACTGGCTCTGGCCCGTAACTTTTTTCTGAGGATCATGATCATGAGTAACAGTCCTTCTCCTTCCGAAATTACCCGCCTGCAGGTCGCATTGCGCCGTCTTCTGGGGTCACCCGGTCTGACAGTTAACCCGCCGCCACGTGCTGGTATGTCAGTTGAGCTGGCTGTTCACGGCGAGGTTATAGGCACTATTCATCGTGATGATGAAGAGGGGGAAATTTCTTATGCAGTTAATCTGATTCTGCTTGAAGAAGATCTTCCGGCTGCCAGCTGATTAAAGCATCTGTCTGAAGGCTGGTTAAACAGTAAAATAACCAGTCTTCAGGCAGGCACTAAGCGCTCAGGCGTTGCCCGGTGCAGCTGATGCAGTCATCGTGCGTGGCCGTGGCGCGGGAAAGTTGATACTGGTCACCTTCCACTGCCAGTGCTGGATGCGCATATCAATTTCCAGCGGTGTTTCATTTTCGTGCCCCGGGAGATGAACAAGGGCAACGAAAAGATCAGGGCGTTCAAAATGGAACGTAGCCTGGCTGATCAGGCTGGCAAAAGAAAGATTGTGAGTAGCATGCTCCTGCGCAGAAGCGGGCAGAACCTCGTCAACCAGCGTGCCAAGATTTTGCTGTGAGACGTTAATATCAACAGCATTTGAAACGACCTCCGTTGCGAACGAAGAGCCAAATTCAGGCAGATCATCTGCCGCTGCGGGCAGCAGATGCATACCCGCCATCGCCTGCTGTTTGATAGAGGTATCGAGTTCTCCCCAGTTAATCATCTGCCCGAGAGAGACCATGTCATGTGTCTTCAGCGAGGATCCGATTGACCATAACGTCAGAAAAGGGGAGGCCAGATAGAGGCCAAATGCGGCTATTGATGCCCCGGCACACACCATGCGAGCCATGTGGCGTCCTGGCCGGGCTGCGAGCCGGGCACTTTGTCCGACAGAGGTGTAGTGGGTCATAATAACGCATTCCCCCTATATGAAAATTGCATAGCTATTCATAACAGACATGCAGGTCATATGCAAAGATAAGCTGCATACAATTTCGATTCTGTAAGGTATTTTTTTAAGGGTGTAGCAATATTTTCTTAATCGCCTGCCAGGGTGTTCTGTGGCAGGTGCAAAGTTATTCTCAGGCGTGGCAATGAAAGGTTAACATTATGATGGATACTGAGTTTACTGAGGAAGAAATTCAGCGTTATTCCCGTCATATTCTGCTGCCTGAGGTTGGGGGAACAGGTCAGCTCGCGCTCAGGAAGGCTTCTGTTCTGGTCGTGGGGGCAGGGGGACTTGGCTCACCTGTTGCATTATACCTTGCTGCCGCAGGGGTAGGTCGCATTGGTCTGGTTGATGATGATGTCGTTGAGCTGTCAAACCTGCAAAGGCAGGTTGTGCATAACACGGCAGCTGTGGGCGAACAGAAGGTTGTCTCAGCAAAGGCGCGGCTGCTGGCGCTGAATCCTGACATTACCGTAGATGCCTGGAATGTACGTTTATCAGAACAGACCTGTGATGAGATTATCGGGCGTTATGATCTGGTTTGCGACGGGTCTGATAATTTCTCCACCCGTTACCTGGTAAACGCTGCCTGTGTGCGGGCACGTCGTCCACTGGTGTCAGCGGCAGTGCAGCGCTTTGGCGGGCAGCTTTCGACCTATCGTCCCTGGCAGGGCGGGCCCTGTTATCATTGTCTTTATCCGGAGACTGATGGTGACGCCGCCGGGTTAAGCTGTAGCGAGGCAGGTGTGTTTGGTGCTGTGACTGGTGTGATGGGCACCCTGCAGGCGACTGAAGCGCTCAAAGAAATTCTGGGTCTTGGGGAGAGTCTGTCAGGCCGGTTGCTGATGTGGGACGCCCTGAGTACACGTTTTACGACGATTACTCTGAATCAGGATCCGTCCTGTCCGGTATGTGGTGGTAAACAGGAGATATCAGAATGAAAAAAGCGGCATCTTCTCACATGGGTGTTCAGACATTTTCTTCCTCCGGTGTGGGGCAGAATATGACTGGTGAAGATAGAAACGGGAGAATGCAGCATTCTCCGGCTATTGCCCTTATGCTTGTCGAGGCCCGCTATGAGAGGATTCATGCTGCTCTGATGCTGGCTGTTACGGCCTGCGCACTTGGGCAGCGCGTCATATTGTTTGGCATGGGCAGTGGCACTCGCGCGTTTTGTAAAGACTGGTCAGGGCTTGAAGAGAGTGAGCGTGAGGCAGGACGGCTTGAAGCCGGAGTTGCCGGTATTGAAACCCTGCGTGAGGCGCTGTTTGAATTTGATGAGGCTTCTTTTCATGTTTGCGACTCCGGGATCAGGAGTATGAAAATTTCTGAAGATCAGTTGTGTGATGCGGTTACGGTTATGGGGCTGCCTGGTTTTCTTGAACTCTCTCAGGGTGCCAGGCTGGCAGTTTTCTAGGTAAAATGGCGTGGTGCAGTGTTATAAAAATACAAATTTTCATGAAGACTCTTGTCGTCTTTGCTCTCTCTTGGCAGGGATGCTGCTATGATGTCTGAAATTCTGTTGTCTCGCCATTTGCGTTTGTACGCTGCCCTGGGGACTCTGGGGTGTGTTGTCGCTGCTTCTGATGTCTTTGCCGCAGCGCAAAGTACTTCGTCGCACCCTTCTCATGCTGTGCATCACAGGAACCCGAAGAAACACTCATCCGATAAAAAAGCCGTTCCGCCGGCGAAGAAACATCAGAAAACAGCAGCTCACCATGATGCGCATAAAGCGCACTCTGCACCTGTTGTGCATCATTCTGCTGTTCACAGGAAGCATGCCGTTGCTGCTGCTGGTGCGGGCGCAGTTGCTGCTGCTGGTGCCGCTGCTGCGGTGCAGAAGGCGGAGAGCCCCTCTGCTGCTGCTCCGCCTGTGCCTGACGTGCCTCAGACGCCTGAAGCCCCTAAAGGCACAGTTACCGGCCTGCCATTGCCACGCTATGCGTCCCTGCGTGCTGACGAGGTGAATATGCGTGCAGGCCCCGGGCGGCGTTTTCCTATTCTGTGGGTTTATCATCGCCGTAGCATGCCACTGCGTATTGAGCGTGAGTTCGATGTATGGCGTCTGGTCGAAGATGAAAGTGGCCAGAAAGGCTGGGTGCAGCAGGCTGTTGTTTCCGGCAGCCGGTCTTTTGTTGTGCCAGGTGAGCCGCCTGGGGATGAAAGCCCCATACCCGATAAAGTTGATAAAAATGGCAATAAAATTCCGGTTTCAGGCCATATGGACAGTCGCGTAACAGGAAGTGTGACAGACCTTGCAGAGGCTAAAAAAATCAAGCAGGCTGTCTTCCTGAAGAAGAGTCCTGAAGAGTCGTCAGCTGTTGTTGCGGTTCTCAGGCCAGGTACGGTCGGATCAGTAAAAGAATGTGCCGCAGGAAGTGACTGGTGCAAAGTCTCCGTCAGACCATATAGTGGCTGGGTACTGCGCCGCGATATGTGGGGGATTGATGCAGGAGAAGTCATTACTCCTTCCTGAGGCAGAGTACGGCAAAATAAGGACAAGAAATGTCGATACAACACGCCCTTCATTGTCGGACCAAGATTGTAGCAACCTTGGGCCCGGCATCCTCTGATTATGAGACCATTCGTGATCTGGCTGTTGCCGGAGCCGATGTGTTCCGTTTTAATTTCTCGCACGGTTCACACGAAGATCATGCAGCGCGACACGCTATAGTCAGACGTGTTGAGGCTGAACTGGGTGAACCAATCGGCATTCTGGCAGACATGCAGGGTCCAAAGCTGCGTGTTGGTAAATTTAAAGATGGTAAGGTCACGCTGCAAAGCGGTGCTCCTTTCCGTTTTGATCTTCACGATGAGCCGGGTGATGAAACCCGCGTACAGCTGCCTCATCCTGAAATTATCCGGGTGGCCCGTCCTGGCAGTCGTCTGCTGATGGATGATGGTAAACTAGCCGTCGTTGTTGAAAAAATCGGACCGGACTGGCTCGAAACCCGTATTGAAATTGGCGGCGTTCTCTCTAACCACAAAGGGGTGAATGTTCCTGATGTGGCACTGCCTATCCCGGCTCTGACCGTTAAAGACCGCCGTGATCTCGAGTTCGCACTCAGCCTTGGTGTTGATTATGTTGCGCTGTCATTTGTGCAGCGCCCTGAGGATGTCAGCGAGGCCCGTGCTCTGGTTGGTGACCGTGCAAACCTTCTGGTTAAGCTCGAAAAACCTCAGGCTATGGAAAATCTCGAAGCTATTCTTGAGCTGACAGATGCCGTGATGGTGGCCCGTGGTGACCTTGGTGTTGAGCTGCCACCTGAGAACGTCCCACTTGCACAAAAGCGTATTATCCGTCTCGCCCGTAAACTGGGTAAGCCGGTTGTTGTTGCAACACAGATGCTTGAAAGTATGATTTCGGCACCTACGCCAACCCGTGCTGAGGCCTCTGACGTGGCTACGGCTGTGTTTGATGGTGCTGATGCGGTGATGTTGTCAGCTGAATCTGCTGCCGGTCAGTATCCGCGTGAAGCTGTGCGGATCATGAACCGTATCATCTGGCGCATTGAGCAGGATCCTGAGTGGCAGGCATCTATGTCTGTTGCGCGTCTGGCACCGGAAGATTTTGTTGCTGATGCTATCGCCGGTGCAGCACAGCAGGTTGCTGACACGCTGAAAGCCTCTGCCATTGTAGCGTATACGCATCGTGGTGCGACAGCGTTCCGTATTGCACGTGAACGTCCTCTGTGCCCTGTTCTGGGCATAACACCAACACATGAGGCTGCGCGTCGTATGGCACTTGTCTGGGGTGTCAGAGCTTTCCTTGGCGGGCAGGGTAAATCTGTCACCAGTGTTGAAAGTATGGTGGACGTTGCGCAGGATGTCGTCGCGAAGGCAGGCGTTGGCAGCTCAGGTGGCTCTATTGTTATTGCAGCAGGGTTGCCCTTTGGTGTTGCCGGGTCAACTAACCTGCTGCGTGTTGCTAAAATTCCCTGACTGATAAAGCGTTACTGAGAGTTTTTGGGTGCCTGACAGGCTGTTTTTCCGGTTTGTCAGGCACTTTTTTTAAGAAATACAGGCAGTAATGTAAAAAGCCCGCAGGCTATCGAGACAAAGAGCGGCAGCCCGTTTGATGTCAGGCCCATGGCAGTACTCGCCGCTTCAGGGCCAATAAAGGTGCCGGCACCCCAGGCGACTGAACTCACAGCATAAATTGCGACAAGGTCTTTCCCCTGGTATCGGCTGCCTACAACAGTCATAACAATGGTGTAGAGGCCAGCGAACAGCCCATCCCATATAAACAAAATCACATAGGCCCAGGGCTGATGTGCAATGCCGACAGGCCAGAGCAGTGCACCCAGGCAGGAGAGTGTGCCAAGTGCAATAAGCAGATGGCGGCGGCTGATGCGGTCACCAAGCCAGCCAAGCGGGAGCTGAAAGCATATTGCCCCAAGCAGCATGGCAGACAGTAAAAGAGTAGCCTGTTTTTCAGGCCAGCCATTTTGCATGGCATAGAGGGACAGAAAAGAAGAGCCTGATGCCTCGAGCATAGCGAGCAGCAATGTTGCACTTATAGCTATCGGAGCAAGGGCAATATAACGCCACAGAGCGGTATGCTGTGTTGATTCATGTTTCTGAGGTGTCTGAACCCATGGCATGGCGATCAGACCAAATGTCAGTAGCAGCAGGCCCGAGGTTATAAGAAAGGGTGTGAAGCTATGGCGATCTGTTAAGCCCAGCAGCAGTGGCCCGAGGGCAAAACCAGCTGACATCATAGCACTGTACAGACCCATAGTACGGGTACGCACAGTGTCCGGTGTCATTTGATTTAGCCAGCTTTCTGAAAGAATGAGCAGGGTTTCCGTTGCCATGCCCATGCCAGTGCGCAGCGGGAACCAGAGAGACGCAGAGGTGATGAACGGAAATGCCAGTAAGACGCATGCCAGGAAACATAATGCAAGCATGACAGGGCGGCGCGGGCCAAACTGCACAGCAATGCGAGGCAGGAAAGGAGCGATAAGCAACACACCAAGAGCATGCATCATGGCGTTAATAGCAACAGTTTGTGTGCTATACCCGCGTTCTGTGAGCTCCAGCATGAAAAGTGGCCCGCTCAGCCCGTATGTCAGACCAAAAATGACAGCAACCATCATCAGGCAGCCTGATGTGATGGTTGCCAGCCGGGCGGAGGGAAGTGTGGTGTCAGACATGATCTGGTAAGGCCTTTGCTCTGCCTGAGCTTTAGTCTGAGCAGATCAGTGCCGGTTTTTCCTTATCGGGTAATCGTTAAAAGATATTGTTCAGGCACTGGCAGCCAGAGCAATGCGGCGTTTCATTTCTGCGATAACGGCTGGTAGTCCATCAAAAATAGCCTGTCCGATGAGAAAATGACCGATGTTGAGTTCTCTGATTTCTGGCAGAGCCGCAATCGGGCCGACATTTTCCCATGTCAGACCGTGTCCTGCATGCACTTCAAGGCCGAGAGTATGCGCTGCCGTTGCTGCGTTTTTTAAGCGTGTCAGTTCACCCTGGTGGCCCTCAGCATATGCGCCTGTATGGAGCTCGATGACCTGGGCTCCTGTTTTATGGGCTGCTTCAATCTGTGCCATGTCCGGGTCAATGAAGAGAGAGACACGAATACCCTTATCGATAAGTCTCTGCACCTGAGGTGTCAGGGTGCTCAGATGCCCCGCAACATTCAGACCGCCTTCAGTCGTTAACTCCTCACGGCGTTCAGGTACGATGCAGCAGGCATGAGGTTTGAGCGTGCTGGCAATCTGTACCATTTCAGTCGTCGCGGCCATTTCCATATTGAGTGGAATTTTCAGGGCATCACGCAGGCGGGTCAGGTCTGCATCGCGAATGTGACGACGGTCTTCGCGTAAATGAGCAGTAATACCATCAGCCCCGGCGTGCTGAGCCAGCAGGGCGGCAGCGACCGGGTCGGGGTGCGCTCCGCCACGTGCATTACGTACAGTGGCAACATGGTCGATATTAACACCAAGGCGCACAGCGGGGCGAAGGGCAGAAGTCATGAATATGTCTTTCTGTTATGAACCAGTGTGCTGGCCAGGCGAATGGCCGCCAGCAGGCTTGACGGGTCAGCAATGCCTTGGCCTGCAATATCAAAAGCTGTGCCATGATCGGGCGAGGTGCGGATGATGGGCAGGCCGAGCGTAACATTCACACCTTCGGCCATATCAAGGGTTTTGAGCGGGATAAGCCCCTGATCATGATACATGCACAGGGCGACGTCGTAGTTTTTGCGTGCCTGAGGTGTGAAAAGTGTATCTGGCGGGAAAGGTCCTGCCACCGCCAGCCCTTCATTTTGAAGCGTTTTGATAGCTGGCAGAATAATATCGCGTTCTTCTGTGCCCATCAGTCCGTTTTCACCGGCATGAGGGTTAAGGCCAGCCACAGCAATGCGGGGTGAGGTAATGCCAAATTTATGACGCAGGTCATATGCGGTGGTACGGGCTGTTTTGATAATCAGCTCCGGGGAAAGCTGGGAAATAGCTGTTTTGAGCGATACATGCACTGTGACGGGTACAACCCGTAAGGACGGGCCAGCAAGCATCATGACATCTTCACCCGGGGTATGACACAGCTCAGCCAGGTAAGAGGTATGGCCAGGATGAGCAAAGCCTGCCTGTTTGAGTACATCTTTACTGATAGGGTTTGTAATCAGTGCTGTCGCGGCATCAGTCTGCACGAGCCTGACAGCCTCGCTGATACTGGTGATGATGCTTTCAGCATTACGGCTGTCAGGCTGGCCCTGCACCGCAGGGGTGTTAAGTTTCAGGGGGATAACCGGTACAGCGTGTGCGAAAACAGCCTGGGCCTGAGATGGTTTTTCAATAATTTGTACCGGTACACGTCCTGCCAGTAGTTCTGGCGCACCGAGAAACACAAATGCCGGCCCCTGATTGCGCAAAGCCTGCCAGGCCCCGATTGTTATTTCGGGGGCGATACCAGCAGGGTCACCCTGTGTCAGAACCAGCATAATATGCTTCTCCGTTATGTCAGGCGGGGGCCTGGCCTGTCAGGGCATAAAGAACGCGGATCCATGAACGGATGCCTTTATGGAAACTGCTCAGGTTATATTTCTCATTGGGTGAGTGAATACGGTCGTCATCAAGACCAAACCCGATTAGCAGGGAGGTCATACCCAGAGCCTGCTGAATTTCAGTGACAACGGGAATAGATCCGCCACATCCTGTAATGGCTGCAGGTTTCTGCCATTCGGCTTCGAGGGCGGCGAGGGCAGGGGGAAGAAATGGCATGTCAGGAGCGACCATGCTGGCCTGTGATCCGCCATGACTTATAAATTCTGCTGTGCAGTCAGCGGGCAGGCGGGCCAGCACATGAGCACGAAATGCCGCGCGGATTTTCTCAGGATCCTGATCGCCAACCAGACGGAAAGAGACTTTTGCAGAAGCTTTTGAGGGCAGAACGGTTTTAAAACCTTCTCCTTCATAGCCGCCGCTGATGCCGTTAATTTCAAAGCTGGGTCGGCTCCATGTCTGCTCAAGAGCTGAGTAACCAGCTTCACCAGCGGGAATGCTCAGACCAACAGGGCTAAGACTATCACCTGTTTCAGAGGCAATTTCACGCCATTGTGCCCGTGTTTCTTCAGGGATAACAGGCACGCCCTCGTAAAAATCAGGCAGGGTGACGCGTCCGGTTGCGCCGTCACGCATGTCAGAGAGGATGTCACACAGTACCTGAATGGGGTTGCGGGCGGCATTGCCATACATGCCGGAGTGCAGGTCACGCTTAGCGGCTGTCAGTGTAACCTCTTCGCCGGTCATACCACGCAGCATGGTGGTGATCGCCGGCTTGCCACCGCTGAGCATGTTGGTGTCGCAAATCAGGGCAACATCAGCTTTTAGTTCATCTTTGTTAGCCTGAAGGAACGGCAGCAGGTTTTCTCCGCCGGATTCTTCCTCACCTTCAAGAAGAATGCTGACATTAAGAGGCAGAGTGCCGCATGTGGTTTTAAGTGCTCGGCAGGCCTCGATAAAGGTCATAAGCTGGCCCTTATCGTCAGCGGCTCCACGTGCCGTTATTTCTTTTTCGCCAGAAGGTGTCGTGACGATAGCTGGCTCAAAAGGGTCAGAATGCCACAGGTTTAGCGGGTCAACAGGTTGTACATCATAGTGGCCATAAAACAGCACATGAGGAGCATCTGCCGGGCCTTTGATGTGAGCAACAACCATCGGGTGGCCAGGCGTGTTGCGTACACTGGCCTCAAACCCTGTGTCTGTCAGGGTTGCGGTAAGCCATTCAGCAGCTTTTCGGCAATCAGGTGCATTTTCAGGTCGTGTTGAAATGCTGGGTATACGCAGCAGCTCAAAAAGACGGTTCAGGCTGACATCAAGGTCTTTGTCGGCCTGGAGCAATGCAGCATTGAGTGTCATGAGTGTTGGTCGTCCTGTTGTCTCAAAAAATAATAGGGTCAGTGGCCGGGCTGATGAATACCAGCCTGTGACCTGTGGTGTGAAAAGTGGACTAAGGCCTAAAAAGCCTCAGGCGAAAACTGGTTGAGAAAGAGATACAGCAAATTGGGCATGAAACCAAAGGAGACCATCGTTCGGGCCGAGGGGTTGATCAGGCTATACCACACAGGATCAAAATGTTCAGAAATCATAATCTGATCAGGCAGATTGCGATTGCTGAGCAGAAAATGTCTGAAGGGTGACAGTGGCTGTGTGTCAGGGGATAAGCCGCAGTTTTTATAGTAAACAGCCGGGTTGAAAAAAATATGGCCTGAGAGGTGCTCTTTGTCGCCTGCGCGCAGATAATGGTCATATCCGTTGGCATAGCCGCCGGCAGTCAGGGCCTCATCAGAAAGATGAGGGTTTTGTGCACGGTAATAGCGCTCGGAGAAGAGATAATGAGGCGATTCAGTCCGGTAGCCATGCGCACAATAATGCTCGAAGCCTGAACGCAGGGCGCCGCTGCTCAGGGCCTGCTGGGCGTCTGAACTATTCTGGCGGTACCATTCTTCATGAAAATAAGGGTTGGGTGAATGACCTGAAAAAGCCCCTTCTTTGTGGTACCAGCTTTGAAGATTATCATCGGAAGACCGGAGCAGGTCTGCCCCGAGCACCTCTTTGTATTCATCGCGGTACCAGGCTGCATCAAATTTATGCCAGAGTGCTGCGTCAGGAGCTGTGGTCATAGACTGACTTTCTGTTTTTCAGAGAGAGGGTAGAATAGCTTGTGTTTCTATAAAGATGTGGAACTCAGACGGTCACCTTTCGTTCCTGCCATAGTTTTGCAAAGTCGATCTTTTGTATGATGACAGGCAGAAAGCCGGCCTCGCGGCTGAGAGTGGAAAGAACATGCCGTGCTCCCGGAAAGAGTATATGCGGAGCATCAACCAGGAGTTGAGGTTCCAGACTTTCGGGGGTGGAGTTCACAAGCGTGAAAATGCCTGCATAGGTGAGAGAGGTCTCGAAAAATGTAGTGGGTTCTTCGCCTGCAGGCGGGTTGCTGCTTTGCCCGCGGCACTGCAAAATAAGCTCAACCTCAAAATCTGGCTGGTCTTTCGTCAGCTGGCTGGCCCGTACATCAACAATGATGGCCATGTGGGGCCGCTCTTTAGCGATGTTATAAATAGCAGGTGCATTCATAACCTGAAATGTGACGGATTTATTATACTGAAGGCCTGTCAGTATTTGTGGTTTCCTCTGTGGCTCAGTATAACCTTTATGGGAGGACCCGGACTTTCTTTTATGGCGGGACATAATTATAAAAACTCCCTGTTCCTTATGTATGGCCGTCTTGTTTTTTGTTGCTGAAACGAGACCAGAATTCTGAAAATACTGTATAGCAGCAACATAACGCCTTTTCGAGTCTGCATCGGTAAAGCATTGTCAGAAAAGATGTCCGATCTTTTGCAGAAAGGGTAAAGACATAAAAGAAAGATCATATCTTTCTTGCCGGTGGCCCTGTATGAAGAGGGCTCCCTTGTCCTTTTTTCAGGTGTAAGGTTACAAGAAAAAACATGATCAGGTTGTTTGTAGTTATCCCTTTCCTGCTTGTTTTGCTGGTATTTTGTGCCAGTAATCAGGACCCTCAGAATATGTGGCTGATGATCTATACCTGGCGGTGCTCGCTTGGTGTGTTCGCGCTCGTAGTGTCAGCGATAGCGTTTCTTATCGGCGCTTTTTGCTTCTGGGTGTCTGAGCTTGGGCAAAGGCGGCGCGCGCGCAAAGCTGAACAACGTGTGAAAGAGCTTGAGGCTCAGCTTCTTAAGGTGCAGGCCGCGAGTATTTCTGATGTCGCACCTGCCGCCCATACACCTGATTCTTTAACAGAAGAGTCTGTCAGAACATGAAACGTCATACCGGTCTTATCGTTGCTCTTGATACGCAGGATGTTGCTCAGGCACGCGCCTGGGCAGGTGCCGTGGGGCCTGCTGCCGGAGCTGTGAAGCTGGGGCTTGAGTTTGCTTATTCAGCCGGGCTTGACGCGATGGCAGAGGTTGCGGGTGGCGTACCGCTTTTTCTCGACCTGAAACTGCATGATATTCCTAATACTGTGGGTTCAGCAGTGCGGGCATTATCGCATTTGCGCCCGCGTTTGCTGACACTGCATGCCTCTGGCGGCCGCGCCATGATGGAAGCCGCACGCAAAGCCTGTGATGAGGCCTTTCCTGAAGGGGAGAGACCAGCTCTGCTGGCCGTGACAGTGCTTACCAGCCTTGATGATCCGGCCCTTGCAGAAACAGGTGTGAATGATACCCCACGCAACCAGGTGCTGCGTCTTGGTAAGCTCGCCGTTTCTTCAGGAATGGATGGTCTGGTGTGTTCGGCTCATGAACTCAGTCCGTTGCGTGACGCGCTGGGGGATGCACCTTTGCTGGTTACACCTGGTATTCGCCCGGCAGGTAGTCAGGCCGGCGATCAGAAGCGTATTATGACGCCTGCGCAGGCACGTGATGCCGGCGCCGACTGGATTGTTGTGGGGCGCCCTGTTACCCAGGCTGCTGACCCGGCCGAAGCAGCCCGTGCGATTGCGGCAGAGCTGGCAGGTTAACCCATGATACAGCCCGGCAGCCTGACGCGCAGAGGTGTTAAAATTTGTGGCCTGACAGAAGAGGCTGGTTTTGATGCCTGTGTTGAGCATCAGGCTGACTGGGTTGGTTTTGTTTTTTTTGATCGTTCACCGCGCAATGTGGCCCCGCAGCGGGCACAGGCCTTATCATTACGTCATGCCGGCGGGCCTGAGCGGGTAGGGTTGTTTGTGCACCCTGAGAATGATGACATAGCCCGTGTACTGGACTATGTTTCGCTTGATGTTCTGCAGGTTTATGCCAGTCCTGCACGGGTGAGTGAGATACAGCAGTGTTTTGGGTTGCCTGTCTGGCTTTCATATGCCGTTACCCGGCGGAGCGACCTGCCGGAGGCAGAGATGTTGTCTGCTGACCGGCTTTTGATCGAACCTAAGCCACCTGCTCAGTCTGATCGTCCTGGTGGTAATGCTGTTACGCTTGACTGGTCTGTTCTGACTGGCTGGACCCCTGATTTTGAATGGATGCTGGCAGGTGGTCTGACACCGCATAACGTGGCTCAGGCTATTGGGCAGACGGGCGCACCTGCGGTTGATGTGTCCTCCGGTGTTGAGGTCTCCCCTGGGCAAAAAAGTCCTGAAGCGATTAAGGCTTTTATCAGAAATGCCCGCTATGATGCTTTTTCTGTCTGAAATGCCCTGAGAAGTGAAAATTTCTCTTGCCAGTTTCGTCAGGCTTGCTATTACCGGTGCGCGCCGGAGAGATGGCCGAGCGGCTTAAGGCGCACGCTTGGAAAGCGTGTGTACGTTAATAGCGTACCGAGGGTTCGAATCCCTCTCTCTCCGCCATACTCTTATAAAATATCCAATAAAAACAAAGAGATAACGACTTTCCCAAAATCGTTACCCCTCTTTTACCCCCTCTTAAAACGATCGCTAGGGCGGCTTGCGTCCTCTTAATCCCCTTTGTGCTTTGGTGTGACTAACACACCGGAGGGCGTGGGATGGCAGACCATGCATACCCATCCCTCTGGCGGGTCATAATCATCTGCCCGCTTATACCATTCCTGACACCCACAGACTGAGCAGGGGCCGTCTCCTGTTAGTCTGTTATCTGACTTTGCAGGACCACCACTAACGAAGAAGCGCGGCGGCGGGTCTGCTTTATCATGCGGGTAAGGGGCCATCATGCGATGGTGCCGGTCGCTCCATTCCCACCCCAGACTTTCCAGCCAGGGCTCTGTTGCAAAGTTGGTTTCCTTGGCCTGAAATTACTTTGGTTTTGGCGTGGAGCGGTTGTCATGAATGATTTCAAGGGTCGTCATTTTCGTGGTGAAGTGATCCTTTGGGCAGTGCGCTGGTATTGCCGCTATGGGATCAGCTATCGCGACCCTGAAACTATGTTGGCCGAGCGGGGTGTGGGCGTTGATCATTCTACGATTTACCGTTGGGTTCAGCGTTATGCGCCCGGGATGGAAAAGCGTTTACGCTGGTACTGGAAGCGTCCCGGCTTTTCTCGCAACTGGTGTGTTGATGAGACCTATGTCAAGGTGAAAGGGCGGTGGACTTATCTGTATCGGACCGTCGACAAGGACGGTGATACGATTGATTTCTACCTCTCCCCCCGGAACGCCAAAGCTGCCAGACGTTTTCTGGGCAAGGCCATAAACGGTCTGAAGGAGTGGGAGAAGCCAGAGACGATCAATACGGACAAAGCACCGACCTGTGGCATAGCGATTGGCGAACTCAAAAAGGATGGTAAATTGCCTGACACGGTGCAGCACCGTCAGGTCAAATATCTGAACAATGTGATCGAGGCGGATCACGGCAAACTCAGGCAGCTGATCAGGCCGGTTCGTGGCTTCAAAACTCTCAGGACCGCCTCTGCAACTATCAAAGGTTTTGAAATCATGCGGGCACTGAAAAAGGGACAGGCTAAATTCTTCCAGTTTCAGGAGGGTATCATGGGACAAGTGCGCCTTATTGAAAGACAGTTCGGAATTTATACATCCTAAAAAACCCGAAAATCAGCCCCCCATCAGCTTGCTTCCAAGTTTGCAACAGAGCCGAAAAAAGAGGTATTTCACGTAAAGAATTTTTAGATGAACATAATACGTTAGATTATTATAAATATGAATTTATACAAAGTAATATAAGATAATAAGAAGGTATTACTGATAATATTTATAATAATATGTAAAAATTAATTCTATTCCAACTTTATTTTTTGTAAAATAATACAGTTTCTTATTGAGTAAAATAAAATGTTAATAAT
>NZ_JOPI01000135.1:0-447 GCF_002153695.1 Acetobacter sp. DsW_059 | reverse complement strand
TCTGAGCATCAGACCCTGTGGCGGCAGCGGTTTTGTTCGTAACAGAAGTCCATCCACTGGTTGGGGTTGCGATAATCGTCAGCGTGCCGGCCGCGGCTGAAACTGAGCCAGATGTTTCACAGGTTGCAGTGACAGTAATTGATCCGGCAGATGGGATCGTAATGCCGGAAGGTAAAGACCAGGTGTAACGATTAACCGTATCCTGAATAGTACCGTTTGAGATGATTGTTCCTACATCCCCGGTGACTGCCACGATTGATGTCATTGACCGCTCAGTCATGAACCAGCGCGGCTACGCCCATGCGGAAGAGGCTGCAGATAGTGCGCCTGGCGTATCATCCGGTGGCTCTCCAGGCAGCCCGGCACAGTTTGTTATGCGTGGTTTTTCGGGCAATCAGATTCTTATGCTGCGTGACGGCATTTATTACGGCCCGACCACAATGGTGA
>NZ_JOPI01000134.1:0-1206 GCF_002153695.1 Acetobacter sp. DsW_059 | reverse complement strand
AGGAAAGCAGTCTGATGCCTCTGACAGTGAATAGGAAAACACTGATATGAGCGATGTTATCACAACTTCATCACCAAATTCAAACCCCACAATGTCTAGCCGCGAAATTGCAGATCTGACAGGGAAGGCGCACAAGCATGTCATCCGTGACATTGAGGTGATGATTTCTGAGATCGAGAAAGATGGTCCAGATTTGGACCATCAAGCAAAATCAAAGGGTTACGACTTTGAACGCGATAATCGTGGGTATGTGAAAATCATCCATCTTGACCGCAGTCATACCATTACTCTGATCACTGGTTATGATGCCCGGCAACGCAAGAGGGTGGTAGACCGCTGGCTTGAGCTGGAAAATAAGCCTGCTATCGCAGCCCCGTCTAATATGGTCGAAGCTCTCACCCTCGCACTTGAGCAGCAGAAGGAACTGCAAGCCAAGGATGCGGAAATTGCCGAACTAACCCCTAAAGCCGCCGCGCTGGATGCAATCTCGGAAGCCGAGGGCGACATGGGTGTTCGAGATGCCGGACGCGAACTCGACGGTATAGGGCAGACAAAAGTAACGGCCTACTTGCTTGATCATAAGTGGGCTTGCCGGGAAGGTCGTAAACTGAAGCCTGCACATTACGGGCTTTCGCAGGGTTACTGCCGTCTTGTGCCAAAATCATACCAGGACCGGCATACAGGAGAAACCTGCATAGGGCATGATTTTCGAATAACAGCGCGCGGCCTTGCTCGTCTGGCCATCGTTCTCTGCGGTATCAATTCGGGTGCAGCACGGCGACTGAATGGTAAGAAAGGAAAAAACACACCTGTCCCTTTTGCCCTGACGCCAGCGGAAACGGCCTGACTGCGGCTCGCCATCCCTTCGGGGGTGGCAACGCTGGTGCATTTGATTATGCAAACAGAAAATTCAGAACACGAAACATTCAAAACAGCAGGTGCAAAGAAAGAGCATGACAAGGAAGCGGTCTTCGGGCCGCTCCAGTTGGCGCTGGGCAGCTTTCCTTTTATCCGCATGAAAACTCTGGTACTCGCCGGCAGTTTGTACTATGACGAATCATGAGCAATACAAACGAGTTATGGCCGGGTTGCTGCACGGAAAACTACCGTGAGCATCTGACGAAGCCCAGAGACTGGAACGCGGCGTGTTTGATCACGCAGATGCGTTCTGGCCTTACTCTTGAGCAAATGACTGACGCACAACGC
>NZ_JOPI01000133.1:0-604 GCF_002153695.1 Acetobacter sp. DsW_059 | reverse complement strand
TTTTTCATGGGGCCAGATACAAAAAAAGCCGCACATGGCGGCTATTAGACGTAGTTATCGAATTATGGTGTTTTTGTACCCTTTAGCTCCGGAGCTGTCAATTCCTTTTTTAAGGTAGCGTAAAAACTGGCGAGCTGCTCAAGTAATAGCGATGATTGGATGGATGCTTTTTGACAAGCTGACGATTGCTTTAGATGAGGGAATAGCTCAGCCCCCATTTCACGAAAGCTCATGTTTTTAACGATAAGCATTTCAAGCCGTATATGACTGCACATGCCAAGAGCGCGACGGATATCGATAATACGCCCGCATGCGTTTGCTCTTACACAAGCCCATGATACTTCATCATGGCGTCCGTTACATTCAGGGATATAGTTCTCAGGATATTCAGCGTATCCGTGATAGCCAAATACATAGTCGCGGTGCCAGCGTTCTGATGCATTGGCGGCATCCTGGCTGATATCCCCATTGTTTAGCAGGCTCTGAATAGTTTGGCGTACGCGCGGGGGTGATGAGTTTGTAATCGTATCATGCTGGCGGCGTTCGTCTGTAGGGCCGTTATCCTGAAACTGAGGTGTGTAGACAATCGGCCTGCGTTTGCGGG
>NZ_JOPI01000132.1:0-264 GCF_002153695.1 Acetobacter sp. DsW_059 | reverse complement strand
ACGAAAGATACCTCAAAATGAAAAAAGCACTTCTTCTCCTGCCGCTGCTGGCTGTTACTGCCTGCGCCAGTACCTCTCAGGGCAAACTGCGTCAGGCTGTGTATGACATGGACAGCGCATATCACATCCTGGCAAACCCGATGCCCGATGTAATGGCAGGTAAGGTGCCGGGAGTAACACTCACGGACACACAGAAAAGTCTCGTGAAACGTGCCAGCCAGACAGTTTTCAATGAGCTGAGCACGCTGAACACCTCAGTTCAGA
>NZ_JOPI01000015.1:0-35823 GCF_002153695.1 Acetobacter sp. DsW_059 | reverse complement strand
TCCTGAAAAATACGCAATGATCTTCTCTTAAAAAAAAGCCCCGGTAAACCGAGGCTTTTTTTAGAACTACTCCTGATCAGGAGCAGCTGCAGAGTTGAGCTGAATGTAGCGCTCAATACCAATCTGCTTGATAAGATCAAACTGGCGGTCCAGAAAGTCTTCGTGCTCTTCTTCGTTAGCAAGAATCTTAAGAAGCAGGTCACGTGAAACAAAGTCACGGACACTTTCACAGTAGGCAATGCCTTCACGAAGATCAGCCATGGCTTTCTCTTCCAGCTTCAGGTCGCACTCGAGAATTTCTTTAACATCCTGACCAATCAGAATGGTGTTGAGGCGCTGTACGTTTGGCAGACCGCCAAGATAAAGAATACGCTCAATCAGCCAGTCGGCATGACGCATTTCTTCAATAGATTCTTCGTACTCTTTCTTACCCAGAAGAGTAACACCCCAGTGGCGCAGGGTACGGGCATGAAGAAAATACTGGTTAATAGCTGTCAGTTCGTTTGTCAGCTGAGTGTTAAGATGTTCGATAACTTTTGGATCTTTAGCCATATGCTCTCTCATTTTCTTGTTAGGAAATGAATGTCTTGAGCATTATGTAGAGCATTCCCAGGCGATGATCAATAAAAATAATCAGATATACTTTTATATTGATCTAATTGATTATTAATATCAACAAAAAAATATAATATATTTGTATTTTTTCTGTGAAAAATATCTGGATTTTTATATTTACTTGAAATGATAATTATTTTTAACTGGAGTTCTTTTTTAATCTGGTAAAGAAAGAGCACTGTTTTGATGGAAGTTTTCAAGTCGCTTTAAAAGAGATTGACGTAAAGCTATCGCTTTATCGTGGTTTAGTTTGTTTAAAGCACGTTGCATTGCGAAGAGAATATCAGACGTTGCATCAGGCAATGCTTTCTCCCACCAGAGAAGGGCTTCTTCTGTTTTTTTATTTTCTATCAGATAAGTCGCGTAATTATGTTGTCCTCTGTAATCACCATTTTCTGCTGATCGCCTGTACCATTCAACTGCAGCGTTCCTGTCCTGTTTGATTTCCCAGCCTTCCTCGAGAAAACGGGCAAGAATATTCATAGATTTAGCATGCCCGTTATGTGCAGCCTGCTGAAAAAGCATCAAAGCTTTTTTTAGGTTTTGTGGCATACCAAGACCACGCATGAAGAGGATTCCTAAATTATAGCGTCCCCATTCGTCATCGAGTCGGGCTGCATTTTCATAACATTCTGCGGCAAAGAGTAAGTTGACGGTATCTCCCCAGCCAAAGTGAGCACAGCGTCCGAGCATATTCCAGGCAGGGCCATAACCGGCGTCAGCAGCTATTCTAAACCAAACGCGGGCTTGTGCCGGGTTGGAGGGAACATATGTGCTGTTGAGAAGAATTTTGCCCCAGAGCACCTGTTCGAGGCAGTGCCCCAGAAAAGCTTTCTGACGAATCTCTTCTATGTCTGGTGGAAGAGACAGAGCAGCTTGTTCTTTTTTTTGTTTTGCAAACAGTGCCAGCCATTTTTTTTGTGTCATCGATATTGCCCTGTTTGCTTGCTTATTTGAGAATAATTATTATTAAAGAAAAGCTAAAATCAAGGCAAGGAATCAGGTGAAAAAGGAAACTTTATAAAATACATAAAATTATAGTATATTTAATATACAACTATTAACATTAGTTATTTTTTTTGTGTTTTATATTTTGATTATTTTTTAAGTGAAATACAATTCATTAAAAATTAACAATGTCATGATAACGTCATATTTTAGAAAGGATTATATGTAAAATTAGAGTAACAAATATATGATTTTCAGAAAAAATAATACGAAAATATATAGTTTTATATTGACATCTTTTCGTTGTTAGTTTTAGAAAATTAATGTTACGAAATGAAACAACAATGTTTTCAGGGGTTTTGAGGTGTGTTTACAACCCGTACGATAATGCGATGTAGGCATTAAGCCATTAAGGCAGGTTGCCTTTGAAAAGCTGACAGCTGCTTAGGCTGTCTTATAAAAAATAATAGCTGCGTGCTTATAAGGTTGTCGTGCTGTGTTACTCTCTAAAATTATTGAAATTGATGGTGTTTTTCTTGGAACAGCCGTGTTTTCGGATCAGGAAAGTCATCCGCGTTTTTATGCCGCACATGAGAGTGTGCGTGGAATTCATGATGCTGTAAAACCTGATTTTTGCGGTTTACTTCAGCATGTTGCTCGTCAGTTCCGTTGCAATCGTTTCAACGTCAGGCCTGCCTGAAAACAGATAAAGATGAGAATATGATCCTGCAGCTGGTTATGCTGCAGGGTAAATTTTAAATTCTAGTTGCGTGTGATTATTAATTGCACTAAAAGGGTCGTAAGCCGGATGTAGGGTATGGGGGCGTACCTGGTACATCCTGGCGTCGTGCCCATAAAAAAACCTGATGCTGCGCTTTATAATAATAAAAAAGCAGCATCAGGTTTTTTATTGCACTGAGTATGCACTGACATACTCAGTTCGAATCCTTCAGTTCAGAACAGTATCTTTTTCTTCATCGTCATAGTTGCGAATCTGAGGGCTCTGTCCGGGCTTAGGTTTAAACTCGCCTTTGCGCAGTGCTGTCTCAATATCTTCGAGCGATGCCCCTGCTGTTTCAGGTACATAAAAATAAACGAAAATAACAGAAGCCAGATTCACAGCAGCATAAACCCACATGGTGCCACCAAGGGTAACAAGCTGCACCAGTGTCAGTGCTGTTGCTGTTACCAGCAGGTCAGCACCCCAGAGTACAGCAGCATGAACGCTGGTTGCAGCGGCACGCATAGAAAGAGGGAACAGCTCAGCCCCCAGGAGCCAGCCTACGACCTGTATGCCACCTGAATTGAACATCATGAACAGCAGGAGAAAGAGAATTGTAATCCAGCTGCCAGCACTGCCTTTGTCAGGATGGATGGCAAACATAATACCCAGGCCGATCAGGCTGATAACTGAGCCCGGTCCCATAATTAAAACAAGGCGACGGCGACCGATTTTATCAACCAGCAGACAGCCAAGCAGTGTCATAACCAGGTAAACAACAGCAACACCAAGGCTGGCCAGCAAAGCGGCTGAATGACCGAATCCTGCATCGGACAAGAAGGTCGGTGTATAGTAAATCATCATCTCCAGACCGCCTGCCTGTGTAAAAAAGGCGATACCCAGAGCAGCGATAAGAGCCGGACGGGCAAAGGGTAATTTCAGTCCTTTCCAGCCCCGTTCGTTTTCATTGATATTTGAAGCATTTTCGTGAATTTCGTGAATTTCACGTTTGATTGTTTTGCGTGAAGTTCTCACCCGGCTCAGTTGCTCTACCGCAGAGGCCAGCCCTTCGTTTTCAGCTGTCCAGCGAGGACTTTTGGGCATGAAAAACATGCAGATAAACACAAAAGCGGCCGGTAGTGCTGCAATGGAGACCATGGGTCTCCATCCCCAGGCATCACGCATAGTAAAGCCAACCAGGTTGGCAAGAAAAATACCGACACCAATTGCAACATTAAAGAGCGTGACGAGGTTGCCGCGTCTGCTGGCCGGCGCGAGTTCGGAAATATAAGTTGGTACAACCTGTGTTGCACCCCCTACTGCCAAACCAAGAAAAACACGTGCTATAACTAAAAAAATCATATCGGGCGCATAAGAACAGGCCACGGCACCAATAACAAAAATGGCTGTGACAAGCATGACAGATATACGACGACCAAATTTTTCAGAGAAGTATGAGACGCCAAGAGCACCTGTAACGGCACCAATAAGAATAGCAGAAGTAACGATTTCTTCCTGACCAGAGGTCAGATGAAAATCTTTTGTTATGAGCAAAAGTGCTCCGGATATGATGCCAGTATCATATCCGTAAAGCCCACCACAAATAGCGGCAACAAAGGCGGCTATCCATAAGAGGAGGTTGGCATTAGGAGAGATTTCAGTGTTATTTATGGCTTCCTGAGCGCGTTTCTTTTCTGTTTGCATATTTTATACATGCCATATTTGTTGTGATTTTGCAAAGACTTGATTGCTTTTGTGTTAGAAAGCTCAACTCCTGCACAGATGCTTGACATTTTCAAACAGAAAGTTATTTCATGAAAACTACCAAGGGGGGTTCCGGCAAGGAACTGAGAGGCTACTGGTTCTGCTGGTCAGAACGCGTGGCGACCCTGCCGTTCGCAGCATGTAGCTGCGACGGGGAACCTGATCCGGGTCATGCCGGCGGAGGGACTGGTGAAAAGAAAAAACGACCGGTGTAGTTCTGTGACCTCTCCTGTGGGGTGCCTGCCGGGTTTTTTCTGCTCTCCGCTCCTCCGTAATGAGGAGTAAGCGAGATGACTGCCCCTGTTGAAACTAAAAAAAATCAGGCGCCGGATGTCAGGAGCATGTTTGCTGCTGATCCCGGGCATGTGACAACTGGTCCTGTACGTGGTTCACGCAAAGTCTATTCAAGCCCTGAAGGCCACCCGGATATCAGTGTTCCGTTTCGGGAAATTAAGCTCGACCCGTCAGCGCAGGAAAAACCTTTGTGGGTGTATGACACTTCTGGCCCGTATACCGAGACAGATGCGCAGATAGATTTGCGCCAGGGTTTGTCAGAGGTGCGTACCGGGTGGCTTAAAAAACGTAATTTCCAGCAGGTCACACCACGTGCTGTGAAACCTGAAGATAATGGTAACGCCCAGGGTGAGCATCTGGTGCCTGCCTGTCCTGCACCTCATGCCGTTTTAAAAGGCGCTGAAGGGCAGATGGTCACGCAATATGAGTTTGCACGTGCGGGTATCATTACAGAAGAAATGATTTACGTTGCACACCGCGAAAACCTTGGTCGCCAGATTGCTGCCGAGGGAGCCGCTGCACGTCTTCAGGATGGTAACTCATTTGGTGCCTCTGTGCCTGAGTTTGTAACGCCTGAGTTTGTCAGGCAGGAAATTGCCTGCGGCCGTGCCATTATTCCGGCTAACATTAATCACCCTGAGCTTGAGCCGGTGATTATCGGGCGTAATTTTCTTGTTAAGGTGAACGCTAATATTGGCAACTCAGCAGTGACCTCCACTGCGGCTCAGGAGGTGGAAAAGCTTGTCTGGGCGATTCGCTGGGGTGCTGATACGGTCATGGACCTCTCAACAGGTCGTAACATTCATAATATCCGTGACTGGATTCTTCGTAACTCGCCAACACCCATCGGTACAGTGCCACTTTATCAGGCGCTTGAGAAAGTTGGTGGTGATGTCAGCAAACTTAGCTGGGAAGTTTTTCGTGATACACTGATCGAGCAGGCTGAGCAGGGGGTGGATTATTTTACCATTCATGCGGGGGTTCGCCTGCAGCATGTGCCGCTCTCAGCCAGCCGTGTGACGGGCATTGTATCACGTGGCGGGTCGATCATGGCAAGCTGGTGCCTCAACGGGCATCGTGAGAGCTTTTTGTATGAGCATTTTGAGGAAATCTGCGACATTATGCGCGCTTATGACGTCTCCTTCTCTCTGGGAGATGGTTTGCGCCCGGGTAGTATTGCCGATGCGAATGATGCTGCGCAGTTTGCTGAGCTGGAAACCCTTGGTGAGCTGACCAAAATTGCCTGGGCAAAAGGGTGTCAGGTGATGATCGAAGGGCCTGGGCATGTGCCTATGCACAAGATCAAAGAAAATATGGATAAACAGCTCAAAGATTGTGGTGAGGCTCCTTTTTATACGCTTGGGCCACTAACCACTGATATCGCACCTGGTTATGACCATATTACCTCAGCTATTGGCGCAGCTATGATTGGCTGGTTTGGCACCGCAATGCTGTGTTACGTCACGCCAAAAGAGCATCTGGGGCTGCCAGACCGTGATGATGTGAAAACCGGTGTTATCACCTATCGCCTGGCTGCTCATGCGGCTGACCTGGCTAAAGGTCACCCCGCGGCAAGGCTGCGTGATGATGCGTTAAGCCGTGCACGGTTCTCATTCCGCTGGGAGGATCAGTTTAATCTGTCTCTCGACCCTGATACGGCATGTGCCTATCATGATGAAACAATGCCACGTGAAGCGCATAAAACAGCACATTTCTGCTCTATGTGCGGGCCTAAGTTTTGCTCTATGCGCATTAGCCAGGACATTAAAAAAGATGCTGAGCGTCTCGCCGGACTGGAAGAGAAAAGCGAAGAGTTCCGCAAGGCTGGCGGTAAAGTTTACATTCCGGCTGAATAAAACAGGTTTTTTGGGTGCTTAAAAACAGGTCAGGGGAGGGTAAAAACCCTCCCCTGACTGAAGTCTGAAAGTTTTAAAAAACGCGTCAGACTTCCTGTAATTGTGCTGAAAAATTCTCAAGCCAGTGAATGGTGTAGTCACCTTTCTGAAACTCAGGATTTTCAAGAATACGACGGTGCAGAGGAATAACCGTCTTAATCCCTTCAACAACAAACTCATCAAGAGCGCGTTGCATCCTGGCAATCGCTTCTGCACGTGTTGGTGCATGAACGATGACCTTAGCGATCATGCTATCATAGTAAGGCGGTACGCGATAGCCGGTATAAAGTGCACTATCAACGCGCACACCCAGTCCACCTGGCGGGTGATAAACTGTTACAGTACCGGGGCAGGGTGAGAAGTCGTTAGGGTCTTCAGCATTGATACGACATTCAATGGAATGACCAGAGAATGTTACATCTTTTTGTGTGTAACCAAGTTTCTCACCGGCTGCGATACGAATCTGCTCACGCACAAGGTCAACGTCACTGACCATTTCTGTCACAGGATGTTCAACCTGAAGACGTGTGTTCATTTCGATAAAGCAGAACTGGCCATCCTGATACAGGAACTCAAGAGTGCCAGCGTTACGGTAGCCCATTTTTGACAGGGCTTCAGTAACGGTCTTACCAATTTCATCACGCTGTTCTGCTGAAATAGCAGGTGACCCGGCTTCTTCAAGCAGTTTCTGGTGGCGACGCTGTAAAGAGCAATCACGCTCACCAAAATGGACGACATTATTATAGTTATCGCCAAGAATCTGAAGCTCGATATGACGGGGCTTATCCATGTATTTTTCAAGATAAACTGCGTCATTGCCAAAAGCTGCACGAGCTTCTGTACGGGCTACATTCCAGGCTTCTTCCAGGTCAGCTTCGGTCGGAGCAACTTTCATGCCACGGCCACCACCACCTGCTGCAGCTTTAATCAGCACAGGATAGCCAACTTTAGCTGCGACCTTACGTGCTTCCTCAATACTGGCCAGTTCACCATCAGAGCCGGGAACCAGAGGAACACCAAGTGCCTGCATGGTGGTTTTAGCGGTAATTTTATCGCCCATCATGCGGATGTGCTGTGCGGTTGGGCCAATAAAGACCAGACCGTGCGATTCTACCGTTTCGGCAAAGTCGGCGTTTTCTGACAGGAAGCCATAGCCGGGGTGAATTGCCTCCGCACCGGTGATGGTTGCGGCAGAAAGAATGGCGGCAACATTCAGGTACGAATCGCGTGATGAGGCCGGACCGATGCAGACTGCTTCATCAGCAAGGCGAACATGCATTGCATCCTGGTCAGCAGTTGAATGCACAGCCACGGTTTTGATGCCAAGCTCCCGGCAGGCGCGCAGGATACGCAAGGCAATTTCGCCACGATTGGCGATAAGAATTTTAGAGAACATTACTCAATAACGACCAGAGGCTGACCAAATTCTACCGGATCACCTGAAGCGACGAGAACAGATTTAACTGTGCCGGCTTTTGGCGCTTTGATCTGGTTAAAAGTTTTCATGGCTTCAATCAGGAGCAGAGTCTGACCGGCACTGACGGTCTGTCCGACGCTGATGAAAGGTGGAGCTGACGGGTCAGGTGTGAGGTAGGCTACACCAACCATCGGGCTTTTAACGGCTCCGGGGTGAGCGGAAAGGTCAGCCGGAGCAGCAACCGGTGCCGGAGCTGCAACAGCAGCCGGGGCAACCGCTGCAACAGGAGCTGCTACCGGTGCAGCAATAGCTGTCTGTACGGGCGGCAGAGCGCGTACCACACGAATGCGACTGTCTTTTTCGGTAACTTCAATTTCTGTCAGGCCAGTATCGGCCAGAATGGTAGCGAGTGTTCTAATGGTATCCGCATCCACGAGCAATCCGCTCATCGGTGATCATCCTCTTGAAAAATAAAATCAGTTATTGCCTGCAGCGCCAGGGAATATCCGGCCACGCCCAGTCCGCATATAACGCCAACAGCAGCGCGCGAAACATAAGACATGTGACGGAATGGCTCGCGACGGTGAATATTAGAAATATGTACCTCAATTACTGGCAAATCTGTTGCAAGCAAAGCATCTAGCAGCGCAACAGATGTATGGCTATATCCTGCAGGGTTAATAATGATGCCCCGGGCACGTTTACGGCACTCCTGCACCCAGGAAATCAGCTCACCTTCTATATTCGTCTGTCGAAAATCGATAGCCAGGTCAAGCTTATCTGCTGCCTGAATACAGATTTGTTCCACGTCGTCGAGCGTCGCATGTCCGTAAATTTCGGGCTGGCGCTGGCCGAGCATGTTGAGATTAGGGCCGTTAAGTACGGCAATAAGAGGTCTTTCCATGGTGGGGAGATGCTAGCACAGAGGGGATAAACTCTCCAAGATAAGCTGGTGAGATGAATTAATTTTCATGAAAAAATTTATTATCGGAAATATTAAAAAACAATTAAAAACCAATAAGATATGTCGTGTTTATTTGCACTAAATGATTTAATAACAGTGCGTTTTTTATGCTTGTCAGGTATAGAAAAAAACATATTTTTGATTTTTTATGCCACATTTGCGCTTTACATCGGGTATAGAAGGCATCCGGGTTGCCCTGATTATTAATGAGGAGGGAACAACACACGATGTCAGCTTTGCGCCGAACACTTCTGGGAGGGGTCGTTTTAATGACAGCTCTTGGATCATCCTCTGCCGGGGCAGCAGTTGCAGAAACAGGAAATTCCCCTGATACCGCTCTGGCCTCTTCTGATAATACAGGTGAGCCGGTCTCTACGCCCTGGGCGCAGTCTGTTCGTAACGCTCTGGCGGCGCGTAAACGTGCATTGATGAGCAGTGTTGATTCCATGAAGCATCGCCTGCACCAGGAAGGGCTGGCAAGCTGGTATGGTGAGCATTTTAATCGCCACCGTACGTCTTCAGGAACAATGTTTGATAAAACAGCTCTTACGGCTGCGCACCCGACATTACCGCTTGGGAGCAAAATTCTGGTAACGTCGAAGGAAACGGGGCGGTCAGTTGTCGTTATGGTTAATGACAGAGGACCATACGTTCATAACAGAATTATTGATCTTTCAAAGGCAGCTGCTGAACGTCTGGGTATGCTAAAAAAAGGCGTTGCTCATGTTGAGGTTCAGCCAGTACCTGAGGCAACAGAAGTTGCTCAGGCTCCGATAGCTGATGACGCAGAAAACAGGGCTTCATCCGTTCAGAATCCTGAAGCTCAGCCCACGGTTAAATATTCAAAACCTTTCCTGCGTAAGCGACACACAACAGCATCTCATTAATGCTGTTGAGGTGCTTTGCCTGAAATCTCCAGTGCCTGCCCTTCCATCTGGGCGCTGAGCTCGGCACCCATCATAACAACCCAGGCACTTACGAAAAACCACATCATAATGCCGATGAAGGCTCCGAGCGGGCCATAGGTTGCATTGTAGCTTGCGATGTGAGCGACATAATAAGAAAAACCGAGAGCCGAAATGACCCAGGTAATTGTTGAAAACAAGGCTCCTGGTAAAACCCATCGCCAGTTTGTGCGATAGTGGCGGTCTGGTCCAAAACGGTACAATGCGCATGTTGCCAGCGTCTGGAACAGAAAAACAACCAGAGGCCCGCTCCACTGTGCGACAAATTCAATTGATCCTGGTGGAGTAGGGATGTGCAGCCACATTGTCATATTGAGCAGCAGAGGTACCGCGACCATAATGGCTATTGTGAGCACTGCGCCGAGAATGGCAAAAAGTGTCATCGACAGAGCGGTAATCTGAAAGACAAAAAAATTGCGGGTTTCTTTAGTATTATAGGCAATATTAAGTGCAGCAAGAATTGAGCGTGTTGCCGCTGATGCCGACCACAGGGCGACACTAAGTGAAATGATCAGATTGAGGGTTAGTGAGCTGTGAGGTTCAGCAACCAGCGTCTGTATTCTGTCATAAATCAGAGAATATGCTGCCGGAGGGAGAAGGCTGCGCAGAACACGCAGCTGCGGTGTGACAGTCTGTACGTCAAAAGCCAGCCCGTAGATTGAGATGAGTGAACTTATCGCCGGGAAGAGAGACAGGGTGGTATAGAAAGCACACCCCGCAGCCACCAGAGTAATAGGGCCGGAGAAAATATTTTTGATGGCCTGTGACAGAATCATACGCCATTCGTGCCTGGAAAACTGCGAAGGGCGTGCAATAGTGCGAACAGGTGCGGAAGAAGATGTATTAAGGGTACTCTGATTTTTTGTCTCAGAAGGGGCGTGTTCAGCCTGGCTGCAATCGGCCTGCATTGTTTCTGAAATATCCTTATACTCATATTTCAGAGAAGAGGAGGTCTTCTCTGATACGGTGTATCTCCGGTTTTCGGCATAGTATCGGCTATTGTCTCTGTCGTAAGACTGACAGTAACGACGAAAAAACGTTTCAAATGTTCTCTGACACGAACATGAGAAAACTTTAATGAGATGCACAGACCTTCTACCGTGCGATGCTATGAGTTTCTATGTTTTTTTCAAAAAATGTTATTTTTGTCTTGCGCTTGTGTTTGTTTAGTCGCATATGCACACCCCTTGCCACGGCTGATGCACGTGGCGTTGCTTTCCCAAAGCTGAGCGATAAAGCCGGATAATCCGTGCGGCAGGACCTTCGAGGGTAAAGGTTTTTTATTGTTTATGGCCTTATAGGCCAAGTCTTTAAGTCGCTCCTTAATACAGTGATGTAAAACGGGAGTCCTGATATCGGGGAATGTGAGTGGTGACTTCTAAAATTGCTCGTTTTTTTGCCGAAAACAAACCGGCTACACCTTGTCTTGTTGTCGATGTCGATCAGGTAGAGGCACGCTATCAGGCGCTGCGTCATGCTTTGCCACAGGCACGCATTTATTATGCTGTGAAAGCAAACCCGGCTATGCCTGTGCTTTCGCGCCTGGTTGAGCTGGATTCCTGCTTTGATGCGGCTTCATGGGAAGAGATTTCCTTTTGTCTCTCAGCCGGTGCAAAACCAGAATCGATCTCCTTTGGGAATACTGTAAAGAAAGTTCAGGCTATTCAGGCAGCTTATGTTGCAGGTGTGCGGATGTATGCTTTTGACTGCCTTGAAGAGCTGGAAAAAATTGCAGCGCATGCCCCCGGTTCGCGTGTTTATTGCCGCATTATGGTTGATAACGAAGGCGCTGAGTGGCCGTTATCCCGTAAATTCGGCACAAGCACTGAATCAGCAAAAGAACTGATGCTCAAAGCGGCTGACCTGGGCCTCGACCCTTATGGTCTGTCCTTTCATGTTGGTAGCCAGCAGCTTTCAGCCGAGGCTTATGAAGTCGCTATCAGCCGTGTCGCCAGTGTATTTTCTGAACTGGCTGACACAGGTCTGGATCTGCGGATGGTTAATCTGGGCGGAGGGTTCCCGGTCAGATATCGTCATGATGTACCGGGTATTGATCATTTCTCGCAGGTTATAAGCCACGCCATGACAGAGCATTTTGGTAATGCTTTGCCTGAAATGCTGGTCGAGCCTGGTCGTTATATCGTTGGTGAAGCCGGCGTTGTGCGTTCAGAGGTTGTTCTGGTCAGCCAGCGTGGGCGCGAAACCGGGCCTCGCTGGGTTTATCTTGATATTGGTCGTTTTGGTGGCCTGGCCGAGACAGAAGGCGAGGCTATCCGGTATGCTATTCATACGAGCCGGGATGGGTCACCTGTTGGTCCGGTTGCTATTGCCGGCCCGACCTGTGATGGCGCTGACATTATGTATGAAAAAGCACCATATGAGCTGCCTCTCTCTCTTGAATCAGGTGAGCAGATAGAGCTGCATTCTGCCGGTGCTTATATTTCGACATACTGTTCTCAGAGCTTCAACGGGTTCCAGCCTCTTAAAGAGTATTATATCTGAGGTCTGATTAAAAAAGCAGGGCAGCGGCTATTCAACCGCCGCCCTGAGACCCGCTCCTGCTGCCAGTGGGCAGAGCGGTAAAGCCGCACCCAGAAAAGCTCCCAGTAATTCAAGGTCAGGTATCCAGGGCAGACCATTACTGATGGCATCCAGTGCTGCTGCGCCAAAAATCAGCGCAGGGCAGGTGAGTGGCAGAATTAAAAGCGGCAGAAGTACATCACTCCGCCTTGCTCCCAGCACAACGGCAGCTGCCATGCCGCCAATCAGTGACAGGATCACTGACCCCAGAAATAATCCGCCTGTTAAAACCAGAATACTAACCTGTGGCAGGCCCAGCATAACAGCCATGGGAATCGCTGCGATTAAAAGAGGCAGGCCGGTTGTTAGCCAGTGTGCTGTCATCTTTGCCAGTGCGACAAGAGAGGGGGGGAGCCCAAGCAGCATGAGCTGGTCAAGTGAACCATCTTCTAACTCTGCGCCAAATAATCTTCCGAGCGGCAGAAGGGCTGCGAGTAACGCACAGACCCAGATAATACCTGGTGCCATGTGGCGTAACAGCTCTGGCGAAGGCCCCAGTGCCAGCGGGAATAAGGTCGCGGCAAGAATAAAGAAGAGAACCGCGCCCAGGGTGTCAGCACCATGCCGGCGTGCCAGGCGCAGGTCGCGCGTAATAACGGCAAAGAATAAAGGCATCATGGCGCGGCTCCTGAATGCTCATGCCAGGTCCAGTCATCCGGTGACGTATCTGGCATGACAGCCTGATCTGGTGCCGCTGGCAGGTCGAGGTGAGAGGTTGTATCCATTGGCAGAGGAACGTGTGAGGTTGCAATTATCATGCCGCCTTTTTGACGGTGGCGGGTCAGAGCCTCGCCCAGCAGACTAATAGTTGCATTATCCAGGCCAAGTGTGGGCTCATCCAGAAGCCATAAAGGGGCTTGTCTCAGTAAAACGCGGGCCAGAGCGGTACGCCGCTTCTGCCCGGCAGAGAGCTGGCGGGCGGGCAGGTCAGCCAGCTCCGGAAGATTAAAGGTTTTCAGAGCTTCGGCAATGTTGCTGCCTGCCGTGGTCGCATAAATTTTTAAGTTTTCAGTAACCGTCAGGCCAGGTTTCAGAGCCTCCTGGTGACCAAGGTAAGCGACGCGTTGTGTATGGGCTGTTATGTCATCTTTTACAGGTTGTCCCTGCCATAACAATGTACCGGCATCAGGGTGTCTTAGCCCGGCCAGAACCCTCAGAAGTGTTGATTTTCCTGCGCCATTTGGCCCTGTCAGGAGCATAGCCTCCCCTGCATGCAGGGAGAGGCTGATCTTGCTGAGAACGAGCCGCTCACCTCTGAACACACACAAAGAGTCGCCTTCGAGTAAGGGTATAACCGACATGGATGAACAACCTGGTGAAAATGAATGCCCGGAGATGGGACTTCTCCTTAATGTTACCATCAAAACCCGCAGAAGCAGGCCTGCTCGCGTTCTCGTGGTCGCAGACCGCCTTGTATCACAATGCCTCGCCGGTATGTTCTAGACCCGTAAGGATATCAAGCCGGGCATCCGGGAATCTGGATGCATATACAGCATAATGTTGTGTGTCGGCTTCCTGAGCGTATCACCAGCCACTGGCTGTGATCGGGGAGATTAAAGTAAATGAAAACCGTTGGGCACGATTCACTTAAAACCAGCCGTTCGCTTACTGTTGACGGCAAAGTATATCACTATTTTTCAATTCCTGAGGCGGCGAAGTCAATCGGTGACATCAGTCGCCTGCCTGTATCGCTGAAAGTTCTGCTTGAGAACATTCTGCGCTTTGAAGACAGCCGCTCCTATAACGTTGACGATGCAAAGGCGATTGCAGGCTGGCTCCCTTCAGGCAGCAGCACGAAGGAAGTGCCGTTTAAGCCTTCCCGTATTCTGATGCAGGACTTCACCGGTGTCCCCGCCGTTGTTGATCTTGCCGCTATGCGTGATGGCATCGTGAAGCTGAAGGGGGATGCACAAAAGGTTAACCCGCTGGTGCCGGTTAACCTGGTGATCGACCATTCTGTGATGGTTGATGTTTATGGCTCACCTGATGCGCTGCAGAAGAATATTACGCTGGAGTTTGAGCGTAATGCAGAACGTTATGCTTTTTTGCGCTGGGGGCAGGAGGCATTTGAAAACTTCTCAGTTGTTCCGCCTGATACAGGGATCTGCCATCAGGTGAACCTTGAATATATTGCACAGGTCGCCTGGACAGCAAATGTTGGTGGTAAAGACTACGTCTACCCTGACTCGTTGTATGGTACAGACAGCCACACAACTATGATTAACGGCCTTGGTGTTCTGGGCTGGGGTGTTGGTGGCATTGAGGCTGAGGCCGCAATGCTGGGGCAGCCTATTGCTATGCTTATTCCTGACGTGATCGGTTTCCGTCTCACAGGTAAGCTGCCTGAAGGGGCGACGGCTACCGATCTGGTGCTGACTGTTACGCAGATGTTGCGCCGCAAAGGTGTTGTAGGCAAATTTGTTGAGTTTTTTGGCCCTGCTCTTGATCATCTGCCTGTTGCTGACCGTGCAACGATTGCCAATATGGCGCCTGAATATGGTGCGACCTGTGGCTTCTTCCCTGTTGATAAGCTGACGCTTGATTATTTGCATGAAACAGGTCGTGACGAACATCGTATCAGGCTGACTGAAGAGTATTTACGCGCACAGGGTATGTTCCGCACGGCTGAAACACCTGAGCCGGTTTTCACAGATATTCTTGAGCTTGATCTGGCAACTGTTGTACCGTCTATTTCTGGTCCAAAACGCCCTCAAGACCGGGTTGTCCTGACTGCTGCGAAAACAGAGTTTGAAAAAGAGCTGACTTCTTCTCTTGGTATTCCGGCAAATGATGCGAATAAAAAAGCACCTGTTGCAGGAACTAACTATGAAATTGGCCAGGGTGATATCGTTATTGCGGCTATCACCTCGTGCACCAACACATCAAACCCGGCAGTACTGATTGCGGCTGGTCTGGTTGCGCGTAAGGCACGGGCTCTTGGGCTGACGCCAAAACCATGGGTAAAAACCTCCCTGGCTCCCGGCTCTCAGGTTGTTACAGATTATCTGCTTCGTGCTGGTCTGACAGAAGATCTGGATGCGCTTGGTTTTAATACCGTTGGTTATGGCTGCACAACCTGCATTGGTAACTCAGGCCCGCTGGCACCTGATATTGTTGATGCAATTGAAAACAATAATCTGGTTGCTGTTTCTGTTTTGTCAGGTAACCGCAACTTTGAAGGGCGTATCTCTCCGAACGTAAGGGCAAACTATCTTGCCAGCCCTCCACTTGTCGTTGCCTATTCTTTACTGGGTACGATGCGCCAGGATATTACGAAAGATCCTCTTGGTACCTCGAAGGATGGCAAACCTGTTTATCTGAAAGATATCTGGCCATCTAATAAAGAGATTGCTGAGCTGATGGGTTCTTCTATTAATCGTGAGGAATTTATCAAACGCTATAAGCATGTTTCTAAAGGTACGCCTGAGTGGCAGAATCTGAAGGTTGCAACAGGTTCTGAAACTTACCAGTGGGACAAAACATCTACCTACGTGCAGGACCCGCCATATTTTAAAGGTATTACACACGAGCCTGTTGCGCCGGGTAATATTGAAAATGCGCGTATTCTTGCTTTGTTAGGTGACAATATCACGACCGATCATATCTCCCCTGCCGGTGCGATTAAAAAAGACTCCCCGGCAGGACGTTATCTGATTGAAAATGGCGTTGAGCAGCGCGATTTTAACTCTTACGGCTCACGCCGTGGTAATGACCGCATAATGGTACGTGGCACTTTTGCTAATATTCGTATCAAAAATGAAATGCTTCCTGGCACAGAGGGAGGTCTTTCCAGACATTACCCTGATGGCAAAGAGGGTTTCATTTATGATGTAGCCATGAAATACAAAGAAGAGGGTACCCCTCTGGTTGTCTTTGGTGGTAAAGAATATGGCATGGGGTCCTCGCGTGACTGGGCTGCCAAAGGCACGCTGCTGCTGGGTATCAAAGCCGTTGTTGCAGAAAGTTTTGAGCGTATTCATCGTTCCAACCTGGTTGGAATGGGGGTTCTGCCATTGCTGTTTAAAGAAGGCACAACCCGAAAAACTCTTAATCTCAAAGGTGATGAGATTATTTCGTTCAAAGGGCTTGAGACAATTACACCACGTATGGATGTAACGATGACGGTTAAGCGTGCTGATGGCAGCACGCAGGATGTTCAGCTGCTCTGCCGTGTCGATACACTGGACGAAGTTGAATATTACCGGCATGGTGGCATTCTTCAGTATGTATTGCGTGGGATGACTAAAGCTGCCTGAGAATCGTTCTGTTTCTGATAAACATGACGGGGCCGGCCTGGTGCAAACCGGGTCGGCTTTTTCTGTTAAAGAGCCTGTAGTGCTGCATGCACAAAATGTGCATAAGCAATTTGGCGAAACCATTATTCTGAACGGCGTCTCGCTTGAGGTGCATAAAGGGGATCTGGTCTCCGTTATCGGGCCTTCAGGATGTGGAAAATCCACATTTTTGCGTTGCCTGAATTTCCTTGAAATACCAGATCGTGGACGGATTACAGCCGCTGGTGTGACCATTGACCGGCAGGGCGGGCCTTGGCGTCGTGCAGATGAGCATATGGCACACAGGCTGCGCACCCATGTCGGGATGGTTTTTCAGAGTTTTAACCTGTTCCCGCACCTGACGGTGCTGGATAATGTTTTGCTCGCGCCACGTATTGTTAAGCGCCAGACTGACACCGTTAAGCGTGATCAGGCTATGGCATTACTTGAAAAAGTGGGGCTGGGCCGGGTGGCCGGGCGGTATCCCCTCTCTCTTTCCGGAGGGCAGCAGCAGCGTGCCGCAATAGCGCGTGCTCTGGCGATGAACCCTGATATTATGCTTTATGACGAGCCTACTTCGGCCCTTGATCCTCTGGTTGCTGAAGAGGTGCTGAATGTGATGCGCCAGCTTGATGCAGAAGGCATGACGCAGATCGTCGTGACACACGACATGCGTTTTGCCCGTGTTGCGTCAGATACCATCGTTTATATGGATGGCGGCCATATTATTGAGGCAGGTCCGCCTGATGTTATGTGTGTCAGACCGACGGATGAAAGAACACGACGTTTTCTGGGAGCGTTGCTGTGACGCAGCATTCTACTCGTTTTTTTGCCTTTGCCCGTCATGTAAGCCGCTGGTTGCCTGCCTGCCTTATTGTGCTGGCTCTTTTTGCCGGTTCTGCCAGAGGGGAATCTCATCCTGTACGCTGGGCAGCTGATGCATCAGCAGATGTGCCTTTTACGTTTCATGACCTGAAAGATCAGACGCAGCTGACAGGTTTTGAATATGATCTGGTGCAGGAACTTGGCCGGCATATGAAAAACCCGCTGCAGTTTGTGCAAAATGACTGGGATGGTCTTATTCCCGGGCTGGAGCGTGGTCTGTATGAAATGGTTATCTGCGGTATTGAAATCACCCCTGAACATGCCGAGGGTATTGATTTCAGTGATCCGTATTATGTGACATCAGAGCGGCTTGTTGTCAGGCGTGATGGCCCGCATTTTGATACGCTTGATCAGCTTAAAGGGCATATTGTTGGTACGCTGAAGGCGACACAGGCTGAGCGTATTCTGCAAAATCACCCGGAGATAGAAATGCGCACCTATGATGAGGAAACCAATGTGTTTCTTGATCTGGTAAACGGGCGCACAGATGCTATTTTGATTGATGGGCCGATTGCTCAGTATTATGGGAGTACCAACCCCGCACTTGAAGTGGTCGGTGCACCCATAGGGCGCGTTGCCTATGGCGTTGCTTTTGCTAAAGGCAAGCATGGTGCCTTGCGTGAGCAGGTGAATACCGCTCTGGCTGCAATGATGCAGGATGGCAGCCTGCATAAAATTCTGGCTAACTGGAAGTTATGGTCACCAGAAATGGCGGCAATGACCGGGGACAGAACCACTCTGGCGGCAGAGCCTGCAGGGTGGATCAGATATACAGAGGCCTTGCACAGCGCCACGTCATGGAAGGCACGTTTCTGGCGTTATGTTAGTTTTATACCCTTCCTGGCAAAAGGGGCTGCGCTGACCCTGCTGGTATCATTATGTGCCATGGTACTGGCAGTGGCACTTGGGCTGGCCCTGGCGCTGATACGTTTATATGGTCCCCGCCCACTGGCTTCTCTGACATCTGTTTATGTTGAGGTTGTGCGCGGTACACCGTTGCTTATTCAGATTTTGTTTCTGTTTTATGGTCTGCCAGAGTTTGGTATCAGTCTTGGGCCATTTCTTGCCGGTGTGCTTGGTCTGGGTCTTAACTATGCAGCGTATGAGGCAGAGAATTACAGGGCCGGGTTACAGTCTGTCGCGCCAGGACAGATGGAGGCCGCTCTGGCTCTTAATATGACGCATTTCCAGGCCTTACGTTTTGTGGTTGTGCCGCAGGCGTTTCGTCTGGTTATGCCAGTGATGACGAATGATTTTATTTCTCTTTTAAAAGATTCATCTCTTGTCAGCGTAATCACTCTGACCGAGCTGACACAGACTTACATTCGTTTGTCTTCTACATATTTTGATTATTTTGGCACCGGCCTGATGGTCGGAGGGGCCTATCTTATTCTGGGTCTGCCATTTGTGCGTCTTGCCCGTATGGCAGAGAAGAAACTGGCGCAGCCTCACACACGGCGTGAGTGAGGCTGAAACAGGGGCGGCTAGTTATGGTATCCCGGGTCAGCTGCGATAGTTGCCGGGATAGTATTGGCCTCAAGCTTATTAGCATAGGCCTTGCGCAGGTAAGGCAGCCATTTTACCAGCCAGACATTGACTGAGTTTACAAAGCTCGCAACAGCCGGGTCATTTTGCATGCCGGTGCGTGTCCAGTCTTCAGGTGCGCCAGGGAAGTTTTTTTGTCCCGGGGTTGCAGGGCTGATGAGTGTATGAACAGAGGCGACATCGACACCTGAGCCTGATTTTGTTTTTTCAATATGTAACCATGCGGCATCAACCATAGCCGGTGGCAGGATAAACTTCATTTCCGTCAGGCGGTTAAGCGTAAACGCAAGTATGGGGCTGGCCATAAGGCCCTGCAGAGGCTGATTGGCTGCCATGAAGGAGTGGTCAAGCACGCGCACTGGTGATGTCATCCAGCATTCAGTTTGTCTGCCATCCTGTGGCAGGCTGCCGACCAGAAAATTATACCCGTTATTGCAAAGGCTTTCGAGGTTTTGAGCATTTTCTGCTGAAACAGGCTGAGTTGTTGCCTGAGCAACAATCAGGCCTGTTACCAGGCCCTGGTCGACGCGTACCAGAACAGATGACAGAACTTCACTATGATTCTGGTCATCCTGCTGGTTTGCGATAGCATGCCATTTGCCTGCGGGAAGCGGGAGCTGACGCCCGGCAAAGGGAATAACCCCGGTAAATTCGGCATCAAAAGGGGGGGCTGATGCAGTGTGGTGCTCTGCCGCTGCCTGGTCAGGCTGGCCGGAAGAATCAGCATCCTGAAAAGAGGAGGTGTCACTTCCCAGAGTATGACCGATTTTGCTGGTCAGCACTTTATATGGGGGAGCAATCTGCACCAGCCAGGGAGCCGGGAAGATAAGAGACAGCAGGGTGCACAGACAGGCAGTAAGCAGAGCAGTGCGCCATAGCGGCGCACGATTCCAGAGGCGTTTTATGGCAGACATGTTTTCAGGGCATCAGACGAGCATGGGAAGATGTAGAGTTTGGATTGTTATCAGCGGTTCTGGCCGTGATGGTGCCATCTTCTGCCCGGTCAATCGTGACCATCCGGGCTCCCTGCTGGCGGGCAACAATCAGTGATTCGCTGATCATATCTTCTATGGAGCGTACGAGGTCACGGGCAGAGGCACCATCTCCCATACGAATCTGGCGACGCATGACGTCCATCAGCAGGGTCGGGTCAATTCCGCCAACTTCAATTTTCAGGCCATAGCCTTCAATCATAGTTTCAATTTCAAGGGCAGCAACACGTGCAATATCAAGGCCTTTGAGGGCGCGGAAAACAAAGATACGATCAAGGCGGTTAAGGACTTCGGCAGCAAAGCCAGCCTGACGCAGAGCTTCAACCGATTCGGCACGCATACGGTCCGGGTCGTCATGCAGGCGGTCTGCAATCTCGGTCAGAGCTTCTGTCGCAATATTTGAGGTCAGAACAAAGATAGCCCTTACTGTTGAGACCTGCTGCCCGGTTGAGGCTTCAGTAATGTGCCCGTCATTCCATGCGGTCAGGAATTTTTTGAAAACATCGGGATGTGCTTTTTCGATCTCATCAAGCAAAACAACAGCATCTGGTTTTTCTTTAAGGCCGCCGGTGAGCTTACCATAGGTGTCTGACCCGACATATCCTTTAGGTGAACCAAAGAGCTGAGTTGCAGCATGGGGGTCACTCATCTGCGTCATATCAAAATGCAGTAAAGGGCGTTCAAGCTGCTGGGCCATCTGCTTTGCCAGATAGGTTTTACCCGTGCCAGGGGGGCCAGCAAGCAGGAAGATACCAACGGGTTTGCCACGCACCTGCAGAGCCAGGCGCCGGCGCAGCTGAGCAGCAATGTCTTCACAGACCTGATCCTGGCCGATAACGCGTGCGCGCAGATTAGCGGCAAGTTCTTCGGCATCAAGGCTGGTTTCGCGCTGCTCACGCGCCAGCATTTCTTCGAGAGCGTTGCGGTTCGTTAGTCTGCTGAGAATATCCATAATCCATCCTTGTTGGCGCAACAAACCTTTACGGGCAAGTCGCTCCGCTCTTACTTCAAATAACAGTCCGCTTATTGTCAGAATACTACCTGCTGCAGCCAGTACAGGCCATGCCGGAGCGCACCACTTCATAAAATGCCCGACAGAAGCCAGTGAAAGGTGAAGGCTGATGGCCATTTGTATGCTGGCCAGAATCAGGAAAATCACCATCATTAACGGCATCAGGCGGTTAAGAGCGGGGAGTAAACCTTTCATTGGGCAATCACAGTCATGCTTAGTGTTTGTCCACCATGAATAACAGGGAGAGCCTGAGGTCCAAACATCGTAATAACTCCAGTACCGATTCCTGACATCCCCGGGTCAGAAGCAGGCGTAACACTGACCGTGCCTGCGACCGTAATCGGGAGAATGAGAGTTTTCGGGGTGGGTGCAAGGTGCACGGTCTGAGACATTGTGCCGCATGATATCGTAACAATGCCACCGCTGCCGGTAGCGTCAAATACAGGCATTTCTACAAGTCTGAGTTCCCGACGCTTTACCGCTGCAAGAATCTGGCTTTGTTCATCGGGTGAAAATTCAGAGTGACTTAAAGCCTCAGCCGCGGAATCAGGGGAGATGAGGCGCACCTGAGTGGCCTGATTGCCCATGGAAATAATTTCCGATGAAGAGGCAGACTCCCCGGTCATGGATGATAAAAATGTCTTACCGCCGGTAAAATGAACACCCGCTCCGGCCAGGAGAATAACCGTACCTGTGAGAATACACGCAGCTTTCAGGCCAGAGGTTTTTTTTTCCTCTTCTGCACGAAGTTTTCTCTCTGGCTGAGGGGTGAAGCTCATGCGAATTGCCCAGGCAGTATAGTTAATATGGTAAGCGTCGCCGGTTGATTATAATACCGTATGAAGCCCGAAAAAGACATACAATTATAATATCGTTATGAGGCCTGAAAAAGGCATATAAGATTAACTTCAGGACACTTGCAGAGATAGTGGAAATCGCTTACACACAAATATCTCCTTTCATGAATATAAAAAATTGGGGGGTGGCCTTGACGGGCCGCCTGGTTTTGTATTGGACGCTGATCTCTCTGCTCATTCAGGCCTCGAATCCAGACTGGTTGCGCTTATTGCGCCGATGATCGAGGATATGGGGTATGAAATAGTTCGCATTTCTGTGCTCGGGCGCGAGAGGCCGACTGTACAGATTATGGCAGACCGTAAGGATGGCTCTCTGATCAGTGTCAATGATTGTGAGCGCATTAGTCGTGCTGCCGGCGCTATCTTTGATGTTGAAGATCCTATTCCGGGTAACTGGACGCTTGAAGTGTCTTCAGCAGGGATTGATCGCCCTCTTACACGCGTGAAAGACTGGAATCGCTTTGCCGGACATCAGGCTAAAGCTGAAGTGATTGTGCCATTAAACGGACGTCGTCGCTTTCTTGGTGTGGTGCTTGGTGCCGACGAGACAGCGGCACGCTTAAAGCTGGATGACGGCACGGAAGTTGCGTTGCCCCTGGCTGAAATTCGCCGCGCCCGTCTGGTTCTGACGGACGCTCTCATCGAGTCGAGTGCACGTATGGCCCGCCCGGCTGCTGCGGGTGATCACGACGAAGATAATGTAGAGTCTGATGGTTCTGCTGATTTCAGACTGAACTGATCAAGCTGCCTGTTTTGGAGAGCTGAGAGCATGGATACCTCTGTTTCCCGTCCTGAATTACTGCTGGTTGCAGATGCTGTTTCGCGCGAGAAAGGAATTGATCGCGACGAAGTGCTGGAAGCCATGGAGCAGGCCATTCAAAAGGCCGGGCGTGCTAAATACGGTCACGAAAAAGATATTCGTGCGACCATTGATCGCCGCACCGGGGAGGTTCGTCTTTCCCGCTGGACCGAGGTGGTTGAGCAGGTAGAAAATGAGGAAACACAAATTCCTCTGGCGATCGCCAAAAAATTTCAGGAAAACCTGAAAATTGGCGAATATATCGTTGACCCGCTGCCTCCGATTGATTTTGGACGTATTGCCGCGCAGACCGCTAAGCAGGTTATCGTGCAGCGTGTGCGCGAGTATGAGCGTAAGCGCCAGTATAACGAGTTTAAAGATCGTGTTGGCGAGATTGTTAATGGCACGGTTAAGCGTACCGAATACGGTAATCTTATGGTTGAGATCGGTTCGACAGAGGCACTGCTGCGTCGTGATGAGCTGATCGCCCGCGAGACATTCCGTAACTCTGATCGTGTTCGTGCTTACATCTATGATGTGCGCGACGAGCCACGTGGCCCGCAGGTTTTCCTCTCCCGTACCCATCCTGCATTCCTTGCAAAGTTGTTTGCACAGGAAGTGCCGGAGATTTATGACGGTATTATCGAAATTAAGGCTGTTGCCCGTGACCCTGGTTCACGTGCGAAGATGGCTGTTATTTCGCGTGATGCCTCTATTGACCCGGTTGGTGCCTGTGTGGGTATGCGCGGGTCCAGGGTTCAGGCTGTTGTTGCTGAACTTCAGGGCGAGAAAATTGATATTATTCCCTGGAGCCCGCAGGCGGCTACTTTTGTCGTGAATGCACTTGCTCCGGCTGAAGTGTCTAAAGTGGTTATGGACGAGGAAGCCGGTCGTGTTGAGGTTGTTGTTCCTGATGAACAGCTTTCTCTGGCAATCGGTCGTCGTGGTCAGAACGTACGTCTGGCCAGCCAGCTGACACGCTGGGATATTGATATTCTGACTGAAGCAGAAGAATCTGAACGTCGTCAGGAAGAATTCCGCCGTCGGACAAACCTGTTTGTCAGCGCGCTTGATGTTGATGATGTTATTGCAGGGCTTCTGGTTACTGAAGGTTTCCACTCAGTGGAGGAGCTGGCCTACGCTGAGCCAGACGAGCTGATTGGTATCGAAGGTTTTGACGAATCGGTCGTTGGTGAGCTGGTGCAGCGTGCGGAGTCTTTCCTTGTGAAAAAGGAAGATGATCTTGATAGCCGCCGCAAAGAGCTGCTGGTTTCTGACGAGATTGCCGATCTGGGCGTATTTACGAATCAGATGCTTGTGACTCTCGGTGAAAAGGGTATAAAGACCCTCGATGACCTTGCCGACCTGGCAGGTGATGAGCTGGTTGATATCCTCGGAGCTGATGTGATCGAGGAAGATGCTGCAAATGAAATTATTATGGCAGCTCGTGCACACTGGTTTGATGAAGGGGAGGGAGCCTCTCCTTCTGAAGGATAGTCGTCAGAGCCCTTTCAGGTCTGATAGCAGGGGATAATATTTGTCAGAGAGTGAAGCTGATACAGAAACGGGTCCATTGCGTCGCTGCGCCGTGACACGGCAGCAGGGGCAGCCTGAGGACATGATTCGTTTCGTGGTTTCGCCATTTTCTGTTATTACACCTGACCTGGGCGCGAAACTTCCCGGGCGAGGAATATGGTTGAGTGCGCGGCAGGATGTGGTAGAACAGGCCTGCAAGCGTGGTGTTTTTGCCCGGGCCGCGCGTTGTCAGGTGCAGATACCTGATGATCTGATGTTTCAGATCGAAAAAGGTCTGCATCAGCGTATGATAAATGTTTTAGGGCTTGCCCGGCGTGCCGGGCAGTCTGTGAGTGGGTTTACGAAGGTACGTGAAATGATAGCGCGGCAGCAGGCCGCAGTTATTGTGCACGCATCAGATGGCAGTGAAGATGAGTTGCGCCGGCTTTTGTCAGGTGCGCGCGAGCTGCCCGTAATCAGGACGCTTTCGGTGAAGGACCTTACGCAGGCTTTCGGTCGTGAGCGAGTGGTGAATGTGGCACTGGCGCACGGGGGCATGGCCTCCCGTCTGTGTTGCGAAAATGGGCGTTTTATCGGGGTTGCCATCAGTGCTCCCCAGGTTCGTCGGACTTTTTCGGCGGATGGGTTTGAACAGGCAGGTCAATGAGCGAAGGCAAGGATCAGGATCAGGGTAAAGGGCGTTTGTCCCTTCGGACGGCGGGTCGTTCGGACGTAGGGCGGACGGTTGATGCCGGGTCAGTACGGCAGAGTTTCAGCCATGGCCGCTCCAAGGTTGTTCAGGTCGAGGTGCGCAAAAAGCGTGGTCCCGGCTCTGGCAGCGGCGGACGTGGTGGCGGTGGCCGTACTCTGACAGCAGCTGAGCTGGCTATTCGTCAGCGTGTGCTTCTGGAGCAGAAAAAAGCAGCAGAAGAAGCTGAACGTCGCGAGGCTGAACGTCGTGAGCAGGAAAAGATTCAGATTCTTTCTGCCGCAGAAGAAGCACGTCGCCGTGAAGAAGATGAAAAGCGTGCAGCTGAAGAAGTGGTCGCTGCGGCTGAAGCCGAGCGTAAGTCACGTATCGATGCAATTAAGCCAATTGAGCTGAAGGGACCAGTTGTTTCAGCTGTTCCTATTCCGGGCGAAGTTACTCTTGCACCGCCTGTTGACCGTCTGAAGCCGCTTGCTGAGCGTGCTGTGATGCCTGCGAGGCCGCTTAAAAAGCAGCCCGCACCTCAGGCTTCTCAGTCTGCGCGTTCTCAGCCCTCGACTTCGACTACTGAACAGACTGCAGCGCCGACTCTGCGTCTGCGTGGTGGCCGTGCAGCAGAAGCTGATGAAGAGCCACGTCGTGGTGCAGGTTCGCCCCGTCGCCCTGGTGGTAATGGTGCACCTCCTCCCCGTAAGAGTGCCGGTGCACGTCGTGGTGATAGTGGTCGTCGTTCAGGCCGTATCGATGTGCGTGCAGCGATTGAAGGGGATGATGATAAAACCCGTTCTCTCGCTTCTGTACGTCGTCAGCGTGAGCGTGAGCGTCGTCAGGCCGAGCTTGAGCGCCTGCGTGCCGACCAGGTTCGTGTCGTACGTGATGTTATTCTGCCTGAAACGATTACCGTTCAGGAACTGGCAAACCGTATGGCCGCCCGTCAGGGTGAAGTTATCAAGGCTCTGATGAAAAACGGCGTTATGGCGACCGTTACACAGACGATTGATGCTGATACTGCTGAGCTTATCGTTGAAGAATTTGGTCACCGCGTTCGTCGTGTGGCTGAAAGCGATGTTGAGCTGGGTATTGAGGGTATCGAAGATACGCCTGAAAATCTGGTTGCGCGTCCGCCTGTTGTTACTGTTATGGGTCACGTTGACCACGGTAAGACATCTCTGCTCGATGCTTTGCGCACGACAGATATGGCTGGTGGCGAGGCCGGTGGTATCACCCAGCATATCGGTGCATATCAGGTGACACTGGCATCCGGTGCGAAGATTACCTTCCTCGATACGCCAGGACATGAAGCGTTTACTGCTATGCGTGCCCGTGGTGCTTCGATCACCGATGTTGTTGTTCTGGTTGTTGCTGCTGATGACGGTGTTATGCCGCAGACAATTGAAGCGATTAAGCACGCTAAGGCTGCTGACGCGCCGATTATTGTTGCCATCAACAAAATTGATAAACCAGGTGCAAACCCTGAGCGGGTTCGTCAGGAACTTCTGAGCCACGAGATTGTTGTTGAATCTCTTGGTGGTGACGTTCAGGACGTTGAAGTTTCAGCTAAGAAACGTGAAGGTCTTGATAAGCTCGAGGAGGCTATTCTGCTTCAGGCAGAAATCCTTGATCTTAAGGCTAACCCGAACCGTTCAGCTGAAGGCGCTGTTATTGAAAGCCGTCTGGATAAGGGCCGTGGCTCTGTTGCCTCTGTTCTGGTTCAGAAAGGTGTTCTCAATAAAGGTGATATCGTGGTTGCCGGCGCTGAGTGGGGCCGTGTGCGTGCTCTGGTCAATGACCGTGGCCGTCAGGTTTCTGAAGCTGGTCCGTCAACACCGGTTGAGGTTCTTGGCCTGACTGGTGTGCCTGCCGCAGGCGCTCCTTTCGTTGTCGTTGAGAACGAAATGCGTGCCCGTGAGATCTGTGAGTTCCGTCAGAGAAAACTGAAAGAACATCATGTTGCTGGTCAGGTTGCGGCCCGTGGCACACTTGATCAGATGCTGGCACGTATTCAGGCTGGTGAGCAGAAAGAAGTTGCAGTTCTGATTAAGGCGGACGTTCGTGGTTCGGCTGAAGCTCTTCAGGCAACGGTTCTTAAGCTTGCTCATGAGGAAGTTGGTGTTCGCGTTGTGAATGCAACAGTTGGTCAGATCACCGAAAGTGATGTGCAGCTGGCTAAAGCTTCTGACTCTGTAATTATTGCCTTTAACGTGCGTGCAACCTCTCAGGCTCGTCTGCTGGCGCAGCGTGAAGATGTTGATATTCGTTATTACTCCATCATCTACCAGGTGGCTGATGATGTGGAACAGCTGGTTCGTGGCAAGATTGCTCCGAAACATCGCGAAGTGTTCCTTGGGTATGCCGAAATTCGCAAGGTGTTTGATATTACCCGTGTGGGTAAAGTGGCCGGTTGTTATGTCACAGAGGGCGTTGTGAAACGTGGCTGTGGTGTACGTCTGCTGCGTGACGGTGTGGTGATCCATGAAGGTGATCTGAGCCAGCTCAAACGCTTTAAAGATGATGTTAAAGAAGCCGCCAAAGGCTACGAATGTGGTCTGTCTTTCGCCGGGTACAATGACCTGCGCGAAGGTGACGTGGTTGAATGTTTTGAAAGTGAACTGGTTCCGGCATGAGTCGTCACGGGTCAGATAAGTCGAAACACAGTGGGCCGGCGGGGTATCTCGCCGGTCTTTCACCATCAGGCCCCTCGCAGCGTCAGCTGCGTGTAGGCGAAGAGGTGAGGCGTGTTCTGGCTGAGTTATTCTCTCGCAGCACATTTCGTAACCCCGAGCTTGCTGGTATTATGGTGACTGTGACTGAAGTCCGCCTGTCACCAGATTTCAGACATGCTACGGTTTTCGTTGCTCTTATGGGGCAGAGCGATATTGAGGCGCATCTGCCGGCTCTGAAAAAAGTGGCTCCATGGCTGCGCTCTCAGATGTCGCGTAAACTGCGCCTGCGTATTGTGCCGGAGCTGCATTTTCAGCCTGATACAACACTTGATCAGGCCATGCATATGAATGCCCTGCTCAGATCACCTGACGTTATGCGTGATCTCGACGAAGAAACAGATGAAGAGGCTGAAGACTAGCCTCTTCTTCGCTGCTTATTTTTTCCATTCCTGAACAACCGGGCGGATTGCAAAGTTACTTTGAATCCGTACCACTCCTGGCATGCGGGAAAGCTCTTCTTTATGAATGCGCTCGTAGTCTGACATATCTCGTGCTTCAACGCGCAGCAGATAATCGGCATCGCCTGTCATCAGATAACATTCTTTGACTTCCGGGCAGTTGCGAACACTTTTCTCAAATTGCCCCAGACATTCTTCAGTTTGCCGTTCAAGTGTAATCTGAACAATTACGGTAGCCATAGAGTGTGTTGCATTACGATCAACAATGGCCCGATATCCCTGAATAATTCCGGTTTGTTCAAGCAGTTTGACACGCCGCAGGCACGCTGATGGCGAAAGCCCGACGCGGTGTGCCAGCTCAGCGTTTGTCAGGCGGCCATCCTGTTGCAGATGCCGGAGTATGAGATCTGTCATACGATCGAAGATCATAAGTGTATTTCCACACTATTCGTATATTCTGTAAGAAACAGGCTATTATTTGCATTATTCTGCGTCAGATTCGCAGGATATATCGTAGTTTCTCTGCTAAAATTGTAAGATAAAAACAATATAGGTGGCATGATGCCTTCTCTCGTAGCTTCAGACGTACGCTGGCCTGCCAGCAGAGCAGGTGCGGTGCTGACAGTTGATCTTGCAGCCCTTGCTGCGAACTATCGTTTTTTGACGCATAAGGCAAAAAAAGCTGTCTGTGCGGCGGTGGTTAAAGCAGATGCATATGGGCTTGGCGCAGAGAAGGTTGTTCCTGCTCTTCTCAGATCTGGCGCGCGGGAGTTTTTTGTTGCCCATGTCGATGAAGGGCTTGCTCTGGCTCCATTTTTATCAGAGCAGGCTCGCATTTCAGTTTTGCACGGTGCACGGCCCGGGGCACTTGAGGCCTGTATTGCCGCCGGTATGCGCCCGGTACTGAATTCGCTGGAGCAGATCGGGCAGCTGAAAGCTCTGGCCGCGCGTTTGGGCCAAAAACAGGATGCGATTTTGCAGGTTGACACGGGCATGTCCCGCTTCGGGCTGTCTCAGGCAGATGTGCATAAAATTGCACATGACCCCTCTTTGCTTGATGGAATTTCGCTGTCTCTCATTATGAGCCACCTGGCCTGCGCTGACACGCCGGAAGACCCGGCAAATAAGCAGCAGCTGGATTGTTTTTTATCCTGTGCCCGTATGCTTCCACCTGCACCGCTGAGTCTGGCCGCGTCTTCGGGTATTTTTCTGGGGGAGGCTTTTCATGGTGATCTGGTCAGGCCCGGGGCTGCATTATATGGAGTTGCTCCCAATAAACAGAGCCCGGATGTGATCCGTCCGGTTGTGCGTCTGCAAACGCATGTTCTGCAACTTCGTCAGCTCTCTCCTGGTGACAGAGTGGGGTATGGTCTGACCTGGCAGGCAACAGAATCGTGTCGTGTTGCTGTACTGGCGACCGGATATGCTGATGGTTTTGCGCGACAGGGTGCGCAGGCTGGCTGTGCCTGGTTCAAAACATGGCGCCTGCCGGTGCTTGGGCGCATTTCCATGGATTCGATGGTGGTTGATATTTCAGCCGTGCCTGAAGCAGAGGTTAAACCTGATATGCTGGTTGACCTGCTGAATGCCCGTCATGGTGTAGATGAGGTTGCCCGGGCAGAAGGCACAATTGGTTATGAAGTGCTGACCTCACTGGGTCGAAGATATCATCGCGTTTATCAGCACGACTCCGCGACTGAAGACGCTAATTATGAAACAGAGGCAGTCTGATGAAAGTTTTTGTTCTTGGTGGCGGCGTTGTCGGTGTGACTTCGGCCTGGTATCTGGCGCAGGCAGGACATGAGGTAACGGTTATTGACCGTCAGCCTGGCGTGGGAATGGAGACCAGCTACGCCAATGCAGGGCAGGTGTCGCCCGGTTATTCAGCGCCATGGGCGGGCCCTGGTGTGCCTGTCAAAGCTGTAAAATGGCTACTGATGAAATATCGTCCGTTTGTATTCTGGCCAATGCCTGACCCGCATTTGTGGCGGTGGCTGGTGCAGATGCTCGAAAACTGCACGAGCGTGGCTTATGACCGCAATAAAGGCCGCATGGTCAGGCTGGCTGAATATAGTCGTGATGTGATGCGCGATCTGCGCAATGAAACCGGCATTCGCTACGATGACCGTCAGCAGGGTACATTGCAGGTTTTTCGTAAGCAAAAGCAGTTTGATTCTGCCGGCGCTGATATTGCTGTGCTGAAACAGTACGAAGTACCCTATGAGGTGCTTGATCGTGCGCAGTGTGTTCAGGCTGAGCCAGGGCTTGCCAGCGCCGCTCATAAAATCGTCGGTGGTTTACGTTTGCCGACTGATGAAACAGGCGATGCTTTTCTGTTTACGCAACGCCTTGCTGCTATGGCCGAAAAAGCTGGTGTGAAGTTTCTTTATAACACGAGAATTGAAAGACTGGTTAAAGAAGGCGAAAAGATTACGTCAGTCGTGACGAGCAGAGGTGTGATCAAAGCTGATGCTTATGTGCTGGCTTTAGGCAGCTTTTCACCCTCTTTGCTGCGCCCGCTTAATATTCACCTGCCAGTTTACCCGGTTAAGGGATATTCTCTTACGGCAGATATTAAGGATGAAGCCCGGGCACCTGTTTCAACTATTATGGATGAAACATTTAAAATTGGTATTACCCGCCTGGGGGATCGGGTGCGTGTTGGTGGCACCGCTGAACTGGCAGGTTTCAGCCGCAATTTACGCAAACATCGTCGTGAAACCCTTGAGCATTCTGTGACGGATTTGTTCGCCGGGAGCTGTGATGTTTCCGAAGCGGTTTTCTGGAGTGGCCTTCGTCCTATGACGCCGGATGGTACACCCGTTATTGGTACAACAGGGCTCAGAAACCTGTTTTTAAACACAGGGCATGGTACGCTGGGCTGGACAATGGCCTGTGGGTCGGCGCGGGTGCTGGCTGATATTATATCCGGCCGCAAAACTGAGATCCCGAGTCAGGATCTGAATATTTTTCGTTATAAAATATAAGGCGGGCAGAGAGTTGCCGGACAGTAGTCCGGCAGTCTTTCAGCTTTGATACGACGCAATTTCTATCAGGTTTTCATCAGGGTCGTGGCAGTAGACGGAGGTGATGGGGCCAAGAGCACCAAGCCGGGCGACCGGGCCTTCAACGATAGCCACGCCACACTGTCTGAGATGGTCGGCAATATCCTCACTTGTAACAGCGGTGACAAAACACAGGTCGTTGCCGCCAGGCAGAGCGTGAACAGCCGTGTCCCAGCCAGTTGCGTCATAGGGGCGTAAATTGAGCTTCTGGCCACCAAAACAAAGCGAAGTACGGTTGTTTCTGCCGTATTCTTCCCGGTCCATACCCAGAACGCGCTGATACCATGAGGCCGAGATTTCGAGGTCTTTAACGGTCAGGACTGCGTGGTCCATCCGGTCTACAGTAAAACGCATGGAATAGCTGCTTCCTCAGAGCTGGCCCGCCCCCTGATCAGGAGGCGGGTACAGCAAGATTAACTCAGCTCAGCGTAGAAATCATGCCCTTTGTCGTCAATAACAATAAAGGCAGGGAAGTCTTCAACTTCAATTTTCCACACAGCTTCCATACCCAGTTCGGGGTATTCGAGCACTTCTACTTTACGAATACAGTCCTGAGCCAGTCTGGCAGCAGGGCCACCTACAGAACCAAGATAGAAGCCACCATATTTCTGGCAGGCATCCTTCACAGCTTTTGAACGATTCCCTTTTGCCAGCATGATCATTGATCCGCCATGGGCCTGCAGTTCATCAACATAAGAATCCATACGCCCGGCTGTCGTCGGACCGAAAGATCCTGTTGGCATGCCTGCTGGTGTTTTGGCTGGTCCGGCATAATAAACCGGGTGATCTTTCAGATATTGTGGCAGATCTTCCCCGCGTTCGAGGCGTTCTCTGAATTTGGCATGAGCAATGTCACGGGCGACAATGAGCGTGCCGGTCAGAGCAACACGTGTTTTAACCGGATAGCCTGAGAGTTCTTTACGAATTTCATCCATGGGTTTGCTGAGGTTAATTTTAACAGCCTCACCCTCCAGATGTTCGTCTGTCGTTTCTGGCAGGAATCGTGCGGGATCATGCTCGAGCTGTTCAAGGAAGAAGCCTTCAGCCGTAATGCGTGCTTTAACCTGACGGTCAGCAGAGCAGGAGACACCAATACCAACAGGCAGAGAAGCACCATGGCGTGGCAGGCGAATCACTCTCACGTCGTGGCAGAAATATTTGCCGCCAAACTGTGCACCAATACCCAGTGTGCGGCTGAGCTGAAGCACTTTTTCTTCCATTTCAGTATCACGGAAGGCATGACCGCCAATACTTCCGGATGTCGGCAGTTCGTCATACCAGTGCGTTGAGGCCAGTTTGACTGTTTTGAGTGTCTGTTCAGCTGACATACCGCCAATGACTATTGCAAGGTGATAAGGCGGGCAGGCAGATGTTCCCAGTGTCTTAATTTTGGTGTCGAGCCAGTCAAGCAGTTTCTGCTCAGAGCCGAGCAGGGCGCGCGTTTCCTGAAACAGGAAGGTTTTATTGGCGGAGCCACCACCCTTCGCTACGAACATCAGGTCGAACTGCTCGTCGTGGTAGGTGGCAGGGTTTGCCAGAATATCGCACTGTACAGGCAGATTGGTGCCGGTATTTTTCTCTTCAAACATAGAGAGAGGCGCCATCTGTGAATAACGCAGGTTCGTACGGGTGTAGGTTTCATACACGCCTTTGGAGAAAGCAACTTCTTCGTCGCCATCACACCAGACGCGTTGTCCTTTTTTACCAAAGACGATCGCTGTCCCGGTATCCTGGCACATAGGCAGTACGCCGCCTGCTGCAATACAGGCGTTTTTCAGCAGGTCGAGGGCCACAAAGCGGTCATTGTCAGAAGCTTCGGGGTCTTTGAGAATAAGAGCGAGTTTTTCAAGATGTGCTGGGCGCAGGTAGTGCGCGACTTCATGAAAAGCCTGCGCTGTCAGCTCTGTCAGGGCTTCAGAGGTAACATGCAGGATTGTTTTACCGCCACAGTGTGAAGTGCTGACGCCATCGATATCAAGCTTACGGTAACGGGTTTTATCTTCCCCGGTGGGGAAGAGGGGAGAGTAAGCGAATGCAGGGGGCGCAGACGGGCGGGGGGGCTGACTGTTCATGTGAAATCATCTCCATGGCCGTGGCCCCCTTTTTAACCGGGAGCCTTTAACCGGGTGATGGGCCTTTTTTACGAAAAGCGTCAAGGCTTACCACCTGGGAAGAGCCATCACTTTCTGATGTGTGCTGTTCTGCCGTGTGCGTTTCATCTGGTGTTTTGGCTGTAGTTTCAGGCTCTTTTTCACTGAAATGCAGAGACAGGTGAATCGCCGGGTCAGCAAACGTTGTGATCGCGTTAAACGGAATAACCAGGGTCGAGCTTACGCCCCCAAAAGTCAGGTCAACGGAGATCTCAGAGGTTTCGCGGCTGACTTTAAGATTCCAGAACTGGTGTTGCAGTACAATTGTCATTTCATGCGGGTACTGCGCGCGCAGACGCGAAGGGATATCGACCCCTGGAAAATCGGTGCGGAAAGTCAGGTAGAAATGATGCTCACCCGGCAGACCGTTTTTGCTGACATGCTCAAAAGCGCTGAGCATGACCTGACGGTGTGCCTCTTCAAGCCACGTCTCATAAGGCAGCTCGCTGTCAAACGGGAAGCCCCCACCCCCCTGGGTGTTGTCATAATCGTCGGTCATAAAGGCTCTCCTTTAAACATGATGGTTTGCGCTGCTAAAACAGAGCTTGTCATTATGGAGGCATTTATATGCCAGAGATCAGCCGCGCGGGCAAAGACAAGGTGAGAATGAGGGCATAAAATTTAATATTTTTTTGTCATGGCCGGCAGGGCAGAAATACAGGCTGTGCTGACGGGCTTCAGTAATAGCCGTGTTTGCCTGATTCAGCATAACACAAGCCAGTATGTGTTATCCGATACAGTAAGGAACATAATTGCGATATTTCTTTTCTATATCGTGTATTTTTCCATATTTTATTTTCGCTTCAGACTTGTGGCCGTAGCTTATGGATGTGTCGTTTTTTGTCGGGGTTGTCGGTCTGACATCTGAAGTGGGAGGGCTTCTGTTGCCCGGTGCCCTCCCGAACCGCGCTTATCGCTTATGCAGCAACAGCGAGCACCTCAGTGTTATCATTGGCACTTGTAAGTTTAGCCCGATAACGGCGGTACAATGCCGGGCAAAAGGAAGGTCTTTACCACGCGTGTCGAGCCTGTTTCGTCCCCATCTGCCTGAGCCGCAAAGCCCCAGTGTATATGGTGGAGACGCCGGGTACTGCCCCCGGGTCCACTACGCTTATTCCACGTTCCGTTTATCGCCATAGCCAAGGGTCGAACCCTCCTGCACCTCTGTATATAGAGAGAGGGGAGGCGAATTGCAAGATCACGTCTGGCATCACAGAGGTGGGTGGTGTAACAGGTCAGGCACCAGATTGTTTGAGCTTTTCGGGGGGAGCCGCAATGTCCTTGACTGATGCCCAGCGTGCAGAAATCGCTGCTCATGCCAGTGAAACCACGCCAACGCGCCGGCCAACAGTGCCGTCACTTGAGGCTATGCTGTATGCGCCTCAGAATGTGCTGGATCACGGTTTTATTCGTGTGATTGATTATATGGGTGATGATTCTGCCATTGTGCAGGCCGCGCGTGTGTCCTACGGGCGTGGTACGCGCAAAGTGTCAGAGGATGCCGGGCTGATCCGTTATCTTATGCGCCATCGTCATTCCTCTCCTTTCGAGATGTGTGAAATTAAATTTCACGTCAAACTGCCGATATTCATTGCCAGACAGTGGATTCGTCATCGTATGGCCAGTGTAAACGAGTATTCTGCACGCTATTCTATTCTTGATAGTGAGTTTTATCTGCCCGCACCTGAGCATATGGCTGCACAGAGTGAAGTGAACCGTCAGGGACGTGGTTCAGTACTGAACGGAGATGATGCCGCTGAGGTGCTGAATCTTCTGCGACAGGATGCGATGCAGACATACAGCCACTATGAAACCATGCTGGATGCTGAAAATGGTTATGGCCTGGCTCGTGAGCTGGCACGTATTAACCTGACTTTGAACACTTACACGCAGTGGTACTGGAAGGTGGATCTGCATAATCTGATGCACTTCCTGGCGCTGCGTCTTGACCCGCATGCTCAGTATGAAATTCGTGCTTATGCCGAGGAAATGCTGAAAGTTCTGCACGCATGGGTGCCACAGACGGCGAAGGCTTTTGAAGAATATCGCCGTGGTGCGGTTACGTTCTCAGCAAGCATGATTAAAGTGTTGCGGCGTATGCTTGCAGGTGAGGCCGTTGAGGTAGCGGACTCTGGTCTGAGCCGGCGCGAGTGGGATGAGATGATGGCTGTGCTCAGGGAGCAGTCATAATTACCTGCACTGTATAAAAGGACGTTCCTGGTGCAGGAAGAAGAAAATTTAAAACAAGCGTCTTTCGAAGAGAAAGAATCGTTTGAAGAGGGCGAAGTGTATCAAATCACTTCGCCTTCATCATTGCCAAGCCTTACCCCTTTTGTGGTGGTAGCTTTGTTTCTGGCCGGAGTGCTGGGCATTTTATGGTGGACCAGCCCCGCTGACCAGAAAGACAAGAGTGTTTATATCTGTCACTCCACACAGACAGAAAGCGGTCAGGGCTTTTGCTTTCGCTGATAGCAGATGAGCTATGTGTTTTCTGTGTGTAGTCACCTTCTTCCATAACTTATAAGACGACGCCTGCCGGGTGATATGCTGTGACATACAGCATAAAACGATCACGTATGCGTGAATCGAGGGTCCCGCCTGCCAGCATGATGGTGTTTCCTGACCTGTCTGCCCGGATCATAAAAATCTTCCCAGACGACATATTCCCGTTTTGTTCCTTATGTTTTTATAAATTATTAAGGTTATTATTAATGAAATTCTAACATAATTTATTTT
>NZ_JOPI01000131.1:0-1199 GCF_002153695.1 Acetobacter sp. DsW_059 | reverse complement strand
ATGTCCGCAATCCATATCGCAGCAACCGTCCTCTTCTATCTTAACGAATGAGTCCTGAGCCTAGGCCACTAACAATTAAAGGGCAAACTGGAGGGTGGGTTGAAAAATTTGCCGGTGGCATGGCAGTAAGTTACCGACCGGCAGGGGCAGCGAGTTTCCGCACACCCAACGATATGGCGACGGTGGAAATAAATAGTCCATCAGTGAGAAGATTGTATAATGATGTTCCAAAATTTAAATTCCCAAGAAAATAAAATGATAGAGTTCTACAAAAGAGCTATGTCTAACATGGATGGTGGAGAGCTCGCTGATGCTTTCTATATGTGTCTACCTTACAGATTTGATTTTTATTGTAACCAATGGTGTCAGGATGTATTAGATCTTGCATACAGGATGATGCAGTCTGGTCTTATATGGATCGCCTACTTTGACGAGTATGATACGGCTGAAGAAGCGAAAAATATCTTTGAGCAGATGGCAGAACAGTCTCCCAATATTATAGATGGATTAGCAATATGGTCTACATATCAGTATTATTTGTCCGGTGCTGGACAAGCCTTCTGGGATGAGTGGAAGACATCAGATGATGATGCATTGTACTGGCAAAAATTGAACCATATTTTTGATGAGCATCATGTAGGATTTGATAAATCCTGTTTTGTACCAGTAAAGTTTGAATAAAATGAAATAGTATTTTTTATGTTATGATAATGGCTTTCTCTGGTAAAAATCAGATGGGTTTTCAGTGGTGTTGCACTTCCTGGGCATGTAACGGTTAGCCAGTATGCCGAAGCTATACAGGATGCGATGGGCATCCTGACGGGTAGTTTGGGTAAAGATATTATTCTGGCGGTAACAGACTGAAATTACTCAATAAGACCAGAAAATCTGAAAATGAAGTCCCGCTCATAAGAGAGGGGGATGTTCCCCCACTGCCTTCGCACTATTTTGTGGCGGACACCTCTGTTCTGCCCCTAACAGGGGCGCGTGCGATTGAAGCACTACGTCCGGGAGATCTTGTCATCTGCCGTGACGAAACACGGAAGATGAGTGTTGTGAAGCCGGTTGTCAGGCTTATACGTAATCATCATCAGAAGATCCTGAGCTTTACGCTGCGGGGCAGTTCACGCGATGAGCTGCTGGCAGATCTTCCCGACAAGACAGAAGAAATCATCGGGGACAGGGGCTATGACAGCAAC